>JBBSHP010001054.1:0-2171 GCA_038232555.1 Bryobacterales bacterium | reverse complement strand
GGCAAGATGCTCGGAGGGGAACGAAACGCCTCTATTGTCATAGCGTTCATTGTCATTCTAATTTCCATGTGCATTGCGGTTGGTTTGTGGGTAGCCGCTGCTCATTCCTCAGGTCCAGAGTTTTGGTCGCACGAGGCACAGGTGGCATGGTCTTTTGCAACAGCATCTCTGTCATTCATATTTGGCCGCACGACCGCTCACCACGGAAAACAACAGCACTGAAAAGCAAAGCATGAAAAGTTTTTCATCAACGCAGCTTTAGGACACTACCCAACAGACAGATTGCTTGCGTACTGATCCTATAGGTCTTGCGTTGCAACATCTGAGAGTTAGCTGGTCAGGTTCCCCCCCGAAGTACTTGGCTAGAGCAGCCGTAAACTCCTGGTTGTCGGATGTCGCTTGGGAAAACAACGTCATACTGGATCGGAATTTTAGATCGTCGGGGGCGCCTAGTGTAGTGTCCACGAATTAGCTGGACAAACTTTTGCGGCTTTTCGGGGCAGTGCAACCGGGCTGGATCTGTTCCAGAGTTTGACGGCAGCGGGCAAGTTTGGCCACGATGGAATCGACGGTCGCGGTCCAGACAAAAGGTTTCGGGTTTTCATTCCATGCGGCAAGGAACTCGTTGATGGCGCTGATTAGTTCATCGACGCTGAAGAAGGAATCGCGTCGGATGCGTTTATTCGTCAGTTCAGCGAACCACCGCTCAATCAGGTTCAGCCAACTGCAACTGGTAGGCACATAGTGAATCACAAAGCGGGGATGCTTTGCGAGCCAGGCTTTGACGACGGCATGCCCATGAGTGCCGTAGTTATCCATGACGACATGCAGAGCTTTCTGACCGGGAAATTCCCGATCGATGCGCCGCATGAACTTCAGGAACTCCTGATGCCGGTGGCGTTTGTGAAAGTCGCCGATGACTTTTCCTTCCAGCAGATCCAGTGCAGCGAACAGAGTCGTCGTGCCGTTTCTTTTGTAATCGTGGGTCATGGTTCCGCAGCGGCCTTTCTTCAGCGGCAGGCCGGGCTGGGTGCGGTTTAGAGCCTGTATCTGGCTCTTTTCGTCGACACAGAGGATGATCGCCTTATCGGGCGGGTTCAGGTAAAGGCCCACAACATCGGTGAGCTTTTCGAGGAACTTCGGATCGCGCGACAGCTTGAACGTCTTCGTTCGGTGCGGCTTGATGTTGTGGCTCTTCCAAAGATTACTGACCGTCGATTTGCTGAGCCCTTGGCTGGCCGCCATCAGCCGGCAACTCCAGTGTGTAGAGCCGTTCGGCTTCGACCGTAAGGTTGCATCGATGACCGCCTTGACCTTATCCGGCGTATAGGTCGCCTTACGTCCTCGTCCGGGGGCAATCTCCCACAGCCCCTTCAGGCCGTCCTGCTGAAAACGCTCTCGCCATAACCGTACCGTCTTGCGATTCACATCCAGCTTCGAAGCGATGGCCATCTCCGGTTCGCCCCGGCCAGCGGCAAGAACAATACGGCATCGAAGCGCCACTTGTTGCGGCGTGCCCAGTGCCGCCAGCCATTGTTCGATCTGCTTTTCCTGATCCTCGGAAACGGCAAGCTGAGGAGTCACGCGGGGCATACCCGATGATACCGTCAGCCACTATCTAATGTCCATCTATTTGTTGGACACTACACTAGCATCGGGCAACCGTGTTCGCCGAGTTCTACCGGGCCCGCTGTCCGAAGTGCGGTTTTAAGGTGGAACAGGTTTTGCGTTTGCCCGGCGAAAGCTCCGTTCAGCAAGGATTTCGAAGACGCGGCCGGGTTGGCGTGCGGGTCGCCAGGTGGCGCGGCAGTTTCAATTGCGGGCCGCCACGGGGGGGTCATCGATCTGGAAGTTGGGCCAAGAGCCGGAAGAAGCCTGTTCTGCGGCAGATGGTATCGACGAGATCTATTTGGGAAAAACGGAGAAGTTTCTCACGGTGGTAAGCCACCTTGAGACCGGTGTGAGTTTCCGGCAAAGATGCGTGACTGCGGTTTCGGGTAGCTGATAGCTTGTGGGCCAGGGCGGGAGGCCTTCGGCATGGCACAGGAAGCGGCGAGCGATCAGGAAGATGTGGAGCAGTTACGGCTTGGATTTGAGGCATTCCGTAGGGCGCACACAGTGCGGTCGCGATTGCCGGAAGAGTGATGGGCAGCCGCCGCGAAGCTGGCGCG
>JBBSHP010001053.1:0-2173 GCA_038232555.1 Bryobacterales bacterium | reverse complement strand
GTTTCCGCCACCAGATCGAAATAGTTCGCATAAAAGAAATAGTGGCCGTCCAGCTCGTCTGAGCTGGTGTCCGACTTCCAGTACCATGTACCGTCCGCACTGGTCGGCCAGCGAGGCACCATGATCTTCCAGAGCTTGTCGCGTGTGTCGCGATTTTGTCGATCGTGTTCCGGAGAATCGATCAGGTTCGGGTTGCGCCCCGCAGTGGGCAGAATCGAACGAGCCACAAATCCCTTTGGTGCCGGATTGCTGCCGCCCTGCGTTACTTGGCCCAGAAACCGCAGTGCCTCAAAAGCGGCGCGGGCCCGCTTCTTCGCTTGTGGATCGTGCGTGGCGCTGTATGCAAAACATTCCCCCGCGCCGTACATTCCTGTCCATAGCCCGTCGTTATCGCTGTCGTGCTGAGTCCATTCGGATTTATCGCCGGGTTTAGAAAGGCTCACACTATCCACGTAGCCATACGGAGTTCGGCGATGCCGCGCATCGATCTCATCTTCAAAGAATTTTGCTTTCTGCGGCAGCGTGCCCTGTCGCCGCGCAATCAGCCCGACTCCCTTCGCCGTAGCGAACCAGGCGTCGCCGTTCTGATTCACTGCAATCCCCCGGATATCGTCATCGGGCAGCCACCGCAAGCCTTGCCGGTATTCCCAATTGGTTCCATCAAACCGCATGGCGCCGCGATGCGTACCGTACCAGACGACGCCGGCTTCACCCGGGGCGACTGTGGTGATGTCATCGAGAGGCGCGCGAGCGTCCAGTTTCGCGACCACCGCTGGCGCCGCCTTATCGGGCATCGCGAGGGCCGCCGTGGGAAGCCACCGCACGCCGCTGAATTTTGACCAGCCCCGCGCAGTACCGGCCAAAACTTCACCGTTGCGGATGGCTATCTGCTGCACATTGTCTGACGGTAGTCCGTCCGCTGTGGAATAGAATGTCCGGACTTCGATGGGGAAGGTCCCCACGCGCACCGCTCCTGCCGCGCTAAAAGCCAGCCCAGCCGCGAGCGACGCCACTATCAATTTCACGCGTGGCACGCTTATTTCAGCGTCTTGTTCAACCACGCCACCATTTCCGTTTTCCAGTGCTGCATGTCAGGGTTTCGCCAGCTTCCCATGCCATGCCCGCCGCCCTCGATCGTAATCAGCTCGCAACGCGCTCCCACCGCCTTCATCGCATCGCACAGGGCAGTGGACTGTTCATAGGACACCTGATCGTCTTTGGTCCCATGGATACACAGAAACGGCGGCATTCCTTTGCTTACCGCATGGATGGGAGAGATTTCCCGGAGCTTCGCAAGTCCGGCTGCATCCAGTTGGTCTGCTCCGAAGAAATGAATTCCACCTCCGTTCGCTGCGTGCTTATTCAGGCTAGTCATATTGAAGCGCTCCGGATGATCGCGGCGCAGTTCGGCCAATTTGCCGTAATCCACCGGGCCGTATAGATCCACCACCGCCGCTACTTTCGTCTCACGCGTCTGATGCGTGCCCGCGTAGTTCACCAAAAAACCACCCGCCGATTCGCCGATCAGGACGATCTTTGAGACATCCACATGGTAGGAGCTCGCGTTAGCTCTCACCCAACGAACGGCGCTGTTGACGTCAGCAATCGCTTGTGGGAAACGGAACTCCGGAGCCATGCGGTAATCGATGCTGAACCACGCGTAGCCGGCCTGCGCCAGCACGTCGAACAGCGGGCGAACATTGCTGTCTTTACTGCCTTGATCGAACCCCCCGCCGTGCACCAGAATCGCGGCAGGAAAGGGCCCGGACCCATCCGGAACGTGAAGATCGAGCAGCACTGGTTTCCCGGAAGGATGGTCATACGCAACGTTCTTCTGATCGATACCGGCGCCAGCCAACGTCGTCCCAACGATGAGCAACAGCAAACATGTCCGCATGGACTCAAATTCTATCAGGCGCGTAAGGCCACGCTTTGCCTTGTCCCTGCCACCCCGAACACTGTACTAAAATGGCCAACATGTATCGACTCTTGAATACCGCCGTTCTCCTGTCCGCAGCACTGCTTCCAACCATGTGCCAGGCCGACCCCAACCCCTTCGTAGGTCGATGGGACTTCAACATCAAGACGCCAGGCGGTCAGCGGGCTAGTTGGTTGGGGATCACGGAAAAGAGCGGCGGTCTGGATGTCTGGTATCAGCCCACGGGCGGCAATG
>JBBSHP010001052.1:0-2176 GCA_038232555.1 Bryobacterales bacterium | reverse complement strand
CGCTCCCTCGCGGGGCTGAGAAAAAATCGATAACCCACTTGCTAGCGGGAGTGAAAAAGAATCGATAACCCACTTGCTAGCGCGCGTGGCTCGGTAACATTCGCGTTGCTACGCAACAACTTACCGAGCCGTGACCGCGAGGGAGCGGTTGCAGGTTCGATTTTTTCTCAGCCCCTAAACCGAACTTCTACTGAATAATCGGGGCAAGCGGCGCCGCAAGCTCTTCATTGATCAGCGCTTAGCTCTCTAATGCAGCCGTACAGCTCTGCTCGTATGTACCCATGTAAGTAATAACTAATTCTTGCAAATACTACCGTTATAACGTACACCCATGTACGTGGAATCCGTGCCCAACCGGAACTCGCCCCCCGCCATCCTCCTCCGCCAGTCCTCTCGACTCCAGGGCAAAGTCGTCAAACGCACCCTCGCTAACCTCTCCGCCTGGCCCGCCTCGCAGGTCCAGTCCCTCCGCCGGTTACTCGCCGGTGAATCCCTGGTTTCCCCCTCCGACCTTTTCCAGGTTCAACGCTCGGCCCCACACGGTCATGTCGCCGCCGCACTCGGCACGCTCCGCCGCCTGGGTCTTGAGCCCGTCCTGTCCCGCTCCCCCGGACCGGACCGGGATCTGGTCGTCGCGATGATCATCGCGCGCATCCTCGAACCTTCCTCCAAACTGGCTACCGCTCGCGGACTCCATCCAGAAACCGCCACCTCCTCTCTGGCCGCGTTACTTGGTTTGGAGGAGGCGGTCGATGAGACCCAGCTCTATCACGCCTTGGACTGGCTACTCGATCGGCAGCCCAGCATAGAAAACGCTCTCGCCAAACGCCATCTCTCGGAAGGTTCTCTGGTCCTGTATGATGTCAGCTCCACTTACTTTGAAGGCCGCCACTGCCCGCTGGCGCGCTTCGGCCACTCTCGCGATGAACGCAGCGGCAATCCCCAGATCGTCTTCGGCCTGCTGACGGATTCGGAAGGCTGCCCGGTGGCGGTGGAAGTGTTCGAAGGTAACACGGGTGACCCCACCACGGTTGCCTCGCAAGTCGACAAACTGCGGCAACGCTTCCACTTGAAACAAGTCATCTTGGTCGGTGATCGCGGCATGCTCACCTCGGCACGCATCCGCGAGGACCTTAAACCGCAAGAAGGCCTGCAGTGGATCTCGGCTCTGAAGTCCGTACAGATTCAACAACTGGTGCAGGGCGGCGCTTTGCAGTTGTCCCTGTTCGACCAATACGAGCTGGCTGAGATTCAGCACCCCTGCTTCCCGGGCGAGCGATTGATCGCCTGCCGCAATCCGTTACTGGCCGAGGAACGAAGTCGCAAGCGAAAGGAGTTGCTGGAGGCCACCGAGAAACAGCTGAAGAAGATTGAGGCCGCAACCAAGCGAAAGAAGAAGCCGTTGCGCGGCCGCAAGGAGATTGGTTTGGCGGTGGGGAAGATTTTGGGCCGCTATAAGATGGGCAAGCACTTCAGCTTGTTCATCGAAGAAGACGGATTTCGTTGCGAGCGCAAGCAGGGCAATATCGAACGGGAAGCCGCGCTGGATGGAATCTATGTGATCCGCACCAGCGTTCCGGCGGAGACCCTCAGCAGCGAAAAGGTGGTGGGGCACTATAAGAGACTTTCCGATGTGGAGCGAGCCTTCCGAAGTTTGAAGAGCGTGGATCTAAAAATCCGCCCCATCTATCATCGCCTGGCGGATCGAGTGAAGGCGCACGTATTCTTGTGCCTGCTGTCCTATTACGTGGAGTGGCACATGCGCCGGGCACTGGCGCCGATGCTGTTTGACGACGAGGATCCGCAAGCTGCCGAGGCCGCCCGCAAGAGCATCGTCAGTCCGGCCGCGAGGTCGCCCAAAGCACGCCGCAAAGATTTTCTCAAACGAACTGAGGATGGGATGCCCGTGCACAGTTTTCAAACTCTGTTGAAAGACTTGGCCACGCTGACCAGGAATGAGGTACGCGTGGGGGAACAAACTTTGCAAATGATGGCCACTCCGACACCCGTTCAACAGCGGGCGCTCGAACTACTCAAGGTCTCCGCCGCCCTGTAGCTGTACCCAGTAGGCCGCACGACGAAAATTAGTTAACTCAAATCCACACAGCTATTTACTGCATTGCCGGAAAAAGAAGTTCGGCCTAAATAGCGGCTAACTGGCCCTCACGCTGGCCTG
>JBBSHP010001051.1:0-2178 GCA_038232555.1 Bryobacterales bacterium | reverse complement strand
TCACCGGTGATAACCTCCTGAACATGCTGGAGCGCCGGCTTGACAACGTAATTTACCGCATGGGGTTTGGGACCAGCCGCGCGCAAGCCCGGCAGTTGGTCCGGCATGGTCATCTGCTGGTCAATGGCAAGAAAGTGGATATCCCCTCTTTCGCCGTCCGGCCCAACGATACCATCGAGGTGCGTGAAAAGAGTAAGAACAATCCAACCATCCTGGCAGCGCGCGATGCTACGGCTCACGCACCCTCGCCAAATTGGATCGAAGTGGATCGGGACGCATTGCGGGCCCGGATTTTACAGCAGCCGAAGCGGGAAGACCTGGTCCAGATTCAACTGAACGAGCAATTGATCGTCGAATTGTATTCGAAGTAAAGTGGCGGAGCGACAGCACTGACAGACGGTTCCAGCAAAAACGAGGAAGCAAACAAATGTTCAAAGGTTTTCAAAAGCCGAAAAGATTAGTAGCCAATACCGAAACGCTGAATGAGCGTTACGGAATGTTTACCGCCCAGCCATTCGAACGTGGATTTGGATCCACCATCGGCACGGGCTTACGCCGGGTACTCCTTAGCTCTATAGAAGGGGCGGCCATTACCGCGGTGCGCATCGAAGGCGTAGCGCACGAGTTCAGCCCGATTCCGGGCGTGGTGGAGGATGCCACCGACATCATTCTCAACCTCAAGCAGGTGCCGTTCAAGATGACTGGCGAGGGCACGCGTATCGCCCGTCTGACGGTGGACCAACCCGGCGAGGTGATGAGCAGTCAGATCGAGACCGACCACGAT
Organism: Bryobacterales bacterium; assembly: GCA_038232555.1. Classification (GTDB taxonomy): domain Bacteria; phylum Acidobacteriota; class Terriglobia; order Bryobacterales; family Bryobacteraceae; genus JBBSHP01. Next base: position 1,394 of record JBBSHP010001051.1, on the reverse strand, counting down.
GTGGAAGTTCTGGACCGCAACATGCACATCGCGACCATCGGAGAAGGCGGCAAACTCACGATTGAGATGCGGATGAAATCCGGCCGCGGTTATGTCAGCGCGGACCGCAACTACGAAGAAGATCTGGCGATCGGCTATATACCGATTGACTCTGTACACTCTCCGGTACGCAAGGTGAATTTCAGCGTGGAAGCCGCGCGGCTGGGGCAGGTGACCGACTACGATAAGCTGACCATCGAAGTCTGGACCAACGGCGCAATCTCTCCGCAGGATGCCATTGGCCAAGCCTCCAAGTTGTTGAAAGATCACATGACGATCTTTATCAACTTCGAAGAGCTGCCGGAATCCGCGGATGAGCCGGCCGAGCGCGCCGCCAATCAAATGAACGAAGTACTCAACCGGTCTGTGGAAGAACTGGAGTTGAGCGTTCGTTCCTACAACTGCCTTAAGAACGCCAATATCCAGAGCATCGGGGACCTGGTTCAGAAGAGCGAAGCCGAGATGCTGCGTACCAAGAACTTTGGACGTAAATCGCTCAACGAAATCAAGGAAATCCTGGGCAACCTGGGGCTGGGCTTCGGGATGAAATTCGATCCGCAAGGGCGCCTGGTTGCACCTCCCGGGGGAATCCAGCCGTACATTCCGTCCGGTGACGACTCTGATTTTGACGAGGCCTCCGACGAATCATGAAGCACAGAATAGGTGGGTACAAACTTAAGCGGAACGTTAGCAGTCGTCGGGCGCTGCTGCGAAACCTGGTGACCAGCGTTATCGAAAACGAGCGGATCATCACCACGGTGCCGAAAGCAAAGGCCGCCAAACCTTTAGTGGAGAAGATGATCACGCTTGCCAAGCGCGATTCGCTGCATGCGCGGCGTCAAGCAGCGTCTTTTCTGCAAACACCGGCCAGCGTCCAGAAGCTTTTCGACAAGCTGGGCACCCGATTCGGTCAGCGCGATGGCGGTTACACGCGCGTGATTCGCCTGGGTTGGCGCAAGGGCGATGGCGCGGAGCAAGCCATGCTTGAACTGGTGGGGTCCGAGTTGGTCAAACGGGCGGCGGATCGTGCCCAGCGCCGGGAAGAGCGGCTAAAGGCCATCAAAGAAGGCCGAGAAGAAGGTGAGGCGGGCGACGAGTCCTAGACTTTCGCTTTATTGCGCTTGCGTTTGGGCGGGTTAACCTCGGTCGATCGGCGCGGTTGATTCTATCGGGACAAGCTACGAGCCTGTTCTACTCGCAATGAAACTGCTGATACTGATGTTGGTCCTGTTCTCCAAAATCCTCAAACTCGCGCTTGAGGATCTCCTTTGTCGCGGGCCCATTCAAACTTTCATGCGCTTCATCCACGCTCGCCAGTAGTGCCATCTCGGAGCGGCTAAACCGGCTCGCAAAAC
>JBBSHP010001050.1:0-2181 GCA_038232555.1 Bryobacterales bacterium | reverse complement strand
TTTGGCTGGGTTGGGATCCCAGTCTTGCCGGAGCGGTCGGAATACGGGCTCCTGGAGATCGAGCGAATAGAGCTCGCGGAGTTTTTTCCAGGTCCAGAGCCGCGTCGGTGCGGTCTTTTTCCCGAGGACGTTCTCCTCCACTACAGCTCGGTGATACTCGCCTGCGTTGCCTCCAGCAGTATGGCGAGGTCAGCGAGCATGATTCGTACGGCTGCCATGAACGCGCTGGGCATCGGATCGGAAGTCCGCGCCTACGGGCCAACTGTGATGAGTATCAGGCGAAAAATTGCTGCTCACGATAGAGGCAGAATAAACATGGGAGTGTACTGCAGCGGCCAATTTGGCGGGGAAGGGGGCCGACGTCGAGAGGCAAGGGCAAACAGATCGCTAGGAGGGTAAACACAGCAGGTAATCTGACCACCAATACTGACTCGAGGCAGAAGCATATTGCCAACCAGAGCGCCACCGCGTTGCTTTGGGTGGAGATGCGCCATCCATGGCGGCTGACTTGGACGCTTGCTCAGCAATTCTTCCGATTCTGTGAGGTCGGCTTGAACGTCTACATCTATCCGACGGACCGGGACTGGTATCGTTTCCTTGCTAAGGAACCGGACGTAGACGAAGTCAACTTTTGGCGACCCGGTGGGAAGCAGCCATTCCGGCAACTTCAACCGGGGGATCTCTTCCTCTTTCGACTCGGGAAGCCCGATAACGCCATCGCTGGCGGTGGGATATACACTCATTTCTCGTTCGCCCCGATCGTGCAGGTCTGGGAGGCATTTCAGAGAAAGAACGGCACGCCGGACTACGAGACGTTCCAGCGATTGATCGCTCGGTACAAAAAGCTCGACGCCGCGCCGGAGCAAGTTGCGAACACGATCATAGGATGCATCGTGCTGACGGCACCGTTCTTCCTTCCGCGGAATCAATGGATCCCGATCCCCGCGGAGTACAAGGTGATCAGTCCACAAGGCCAACGCTTTGACGGCGCGTCCACGGTGGGTCGGGCACTACTGACGGCGGTGAGCGAAGCTGCCACTGCTCCTAACGCATCACGTGTAGCAGAATCTACCAGAGGCGAAGTGCGCTTCGGCGAGGGTATCGGAAAGCGACGGCTCGGTCAAGGAGGCTTTTCTCTCGTGGTCGCTGATGCATACGAGAAACGTTGTGCCATCTCCGGGGAACGGACGTACCCGGTGTTGGAAGCGGCTCACATCGTTCCGGTGTCTCGTGGAGGGCATCACCGGCCTGAAAACGGACTACTGCTCCGCTCCGATATTCACAAGCTGTTCGATCGCGGGTACGTGACTGTCAGGCCGAATGGTGATTTTGAGGTATCGCCACGTTTACGTGATGATTGGCAGAACGGGCGGATCTATTACGAACTCGACCACCGTCCCATTCGCCTTCCCCATATTGAATCACTGCGGCCGGATCGCGAAGCACTCGAGTGGCACAACGATGTTGTTTTCAAGCGCTGAGTTACAGAATGGATCTTGATACACTGCAGCATGCCGTAACCAGCTTTGCCCGCGAGCGAGAGTGGGAGCAGTTCCACGATCCGAAGAACCTCTGCATGGCGCTCGCATCAGAAGTGGGAGAGTTGAACGCAGTGCTGCGATGGGTCCGCAACGATGGCGTGGACGCGGCAATGGCCGATCATCGGACGCGGCATGCTCTTCATCAGGAAATCGGGGATGTCGGCATCCTTCTCCTACTGCTCTGCGCACGAACTGGCGTGAGGCTGGAGCAGGCCGTGCTGGAGAAGTTGGAACAGAACGCGCTCAAATATCCTGTACGTGAATCGCGCGGATTATCTGAAGCACCGAATTCGGGTTAGGAGGGGCGTGATGACCAACAGCAGCATATGGCGTATGTCCCGGCAGGATCAGCGCTGGCGATCTGTTATGCGCCTATTCTAAGGCCTCATTGAACTCGTATAGAATATCCAATCTCGCCGGGCAATCGCGTGCGAGTTCCGTCAGCCATTGCGGCCGGCTACATCCAAAATGTGTACCCTACTGGAGTAGGATCCGGGGACAAGACCAACTCAAGGCTCGCAGATGAGCTTATCTCTATGTTGCATCGGTCCAGTTCACCATCGTCAATGGAGCTTCGATTTGCGCATAGTGGCGAATGTTATTGGTCACGAGAACAGCGCCGGCCGAAAGCGAATGCGCG
>JBBSHP010001049.1:0-2181 GCA_038232555.1 Bryobacterales bacterium | reverse complement strand
GTTTTGAACGGGTGATCTTACTATTACCACGGGCTGCTAGCCGTTCGCTCGATTACCTCGAGCTGAGCTGTGAAGGTGAGGTGTTCGAAGTCGCCATTAGCGAGGTCGGGGACAAGCAGCTCGATCCCGTGTTGGGCGAAGCGGTCTTGAAAATGGCGAGCCTTCTTGGAGGTGGGGCCACTGGCGAATCCATGGAGATAGATGAGTGTTGAGGATGGGCTCAAGAAACATCATCTCTCGACTGGAATCGTAAGCTTCGGGTTAACGAGGTAAACGGGGTAACACCCGAACAACATTTTGGCAGGTGCGCGACATAGAAGTGATGAGGGTGGGGCGGACCCCTGGTCCGCAGCCGACCCCCGGTCGGCTCATATGCGTCGAGAATTCCGCGGCACACGGGGAAATATCCTGACGGAATATCCTGACGTGATCCTTTATACTGCCCACCTTCCGCACATGTATGAGATCGACCTGCCTGTCTTCCTCACCTGGCGGCTCTTCGGCAGTCTACCGCCGAATCGAGCCTTCCCGGCGGCTACGCTCAAGTCCGGTCAGGCCTTTGCCGCATTAGACCGTTTACTGGAACAAGCTCAAAGTGGCCCCGTCTACCTTCGGCAGCCGGCGCTTGCAGACATGATCGTGGAAGCCATCCACTACAATGCCGAAACGTGGGGCATTATGCTTTGCATGCGTACGCAGTGATGCCCAATCACGTTCACATGTTGGCCACTCCTTCCGTCCCTTTGCCCAAACTGACGAAATCACTGAAGGGAATCACCGCCAAACGAGCCAACACCATGCTGACCTTGACGGGCAAGCCCTTTTGGCAGAGAGCTATGATCACCTGGTGCGGGGCCAGCAGGAATTTGACGGGAAGGGCGACCGGGGGTCGCCCGCGGCCCAGGGGTCCGCCCAGGGGTCCGCCCCACTCGTCGATCAGCCTCTGTAAGTATGCGGTACGCCACCCATTTTGGCGTCCTATACATCTATTTGTCTTGCGTTATTATAGGATTATTTTGGTGCGTGTCCTCACAAGCGTGTTGGCAAAGTTGGCGTTGCTGCTTGCTTTTATGCAGGCAACGTCTCTCCACGTCCACTCGCACGAAATAACCGAGCGGCACGTCGGCGGCTTCTTTCACACTCATCTTGAGCACGCGGGCTCTCATTCAGGATCTGTTCCCGAATGGCGGGATTTCGATCCCGATGACGATGCCCAGGCACTGAACTGGACACCTGCAAACCCAAGCGATTCGGAACTGGCACCCGTTATCTTGGCGGCTTCCTACATTACGACGCCGACGCTCGGACTTACCGCGAGACGAAACATCGCCTTCCGGCCAAGTGCGCATGATCCCCCTGCTTTAGACGCCACAAGTCCGCGCGCACCCCCCACGGTCTAACCCGCCTCTTCCCACCACGCTTTTTACAGGCGTCGTTCTGTTTTTGTCTTTTCTTTTTTTTGCGAGGCAGATATGCGTTTACACGTGTGGATGTGCGCATCCGCAGTGGCCCTTGCGCCTGTGCTTTTTGCGCAGACGCGGCTCACACTGGCGGATGCCGTTTCCGAAGCAGTAAAGGGAAATTCCCAACTGGCAATGGCCGCCGCCCGAATCGGGGTCGCGGAAGGTCTTCGTCAGCAAGCCGGCTTGGGACCCAATCCCCGGTTGACTCTGCAATCGGAGAATGTACGCGCCTGGGGCAATCCGCCGTTCTCTTATGGGCGGGACGCAGACACGCTGGCACTGCTCACTCATACCTTCGAGACCGGTGGAAAGCGGGGCCGCCGCGTGGAGCTTGGTACGGCGAATGTCCACCGCAGCGAGATCGAGCGTGAGCTTCAGCGACGGCAGATCATCAGCCGGGTCAGTGCCGCCTATTGGCTCGCCGCAGGTGCGGCCCGCAGCCGCGATTTACTCCTCCAGGAAGCGACTGGTTTTGAACGTGTCGTCCAGTTTCATCGCGACAGGGTGCGCGAAGGCGCAGCGCCTGAAGTCGATCTGCTCCGAATCGAACTCGAACGCGACCGGCTCGTAACCGCCGCCAGAACCTCAGGCCAGGACGCTGAGCGGGCCAGGATCTCCCTCTTTCGGGAGATGGGCAAGACCGAGTTTCCCGCTGTCGAATTCGCCGATGCCCTGGAACAGGTCTCCGTTGTCGAGCCGATTCCACTCGACCAGATCC
>JBBSHP010001048.1:0-2185 GCA_038232555.1 Bryobacterales bacterium | reverse complement strand
GGCGTTATCTATTTCGACGGCCTGAAGCAGGTGGTGGATCCATACGTCTCACAGATCACCACTATCAATGGCATTCAAGGGCGCAGCACGTTACTCGCAATTACAGATGCAGCGGGCAAGCTGCTGCTTCAAAAACCCCCAACCCGGTCAGCTCGGAACCGTCGCCCCACGTTTCTTCACCGGATTTCTAAAAAACTAGCGCCGCTTCAGCGCTTCCAGGTCTTCGAGAGTACGCGGCCAGTCCGACCCGAGAAGGCGGGACAGACCGCGATCCGCGAGGACTTTGCCGCCGGTCTGGCAATGCGCACAATAGTTGGTTTCGTTCCCCGCGTACCGGACCCGCTGGATCTTCAATCCACAGGCCGGACACGGTTGGCCGTACCTTCCATGTACCGCCATATCTTTTCGGAAGGCGGTGACTTTCTCGGGGAAGCTGTCGCGAGCCTCGGCTTGCAGCCGGGTGACCCAGAATTCGAGCGTGCAGCACGTGGCGGTGAAGAGACGCTCCCACTCATCCGGCTTCAGTTTGTGGGTCAGCATAATCGGTGACAGCCGGGCGGCATGGAGGATCTCGTCGGAATACGAGTTGCCAATTCCGCTAACTAGCCGCGGGTCGGTAAGAGCGCGCTTGAGCGTGTGGTTCTCGATGGTAAGGACGCCGCGAAAAGACTGGAGGTCGGCGGTCGCGATCTCAATGCCCCCAGGGTCCATGGACTGAAGGCCTTGCTCACCCTGCACCACGTGCAGCGAGGCCCGGCGTTGCGTTCCGGCTTCGGTGAGCGTCAGAGAGCCCCGTGGAAAATCGAAGGAGGCCAGATGTTGGCGGCCGGCTAGCTTCGCTTCCGGTGCGCGCCAGTGCAGGCGGCCCGCGATCATCAAGTGAAGCACCAGCCAGAGGTCGCCTTCCACTCCGATCGCGATGCGCTTCCCAACGCGCCGCAATTCGCGTACGGTCCTGCCTTCCACATCGGTGATTGGCGGCACAGCCGTGCGAAGAAGAAAGGCGCTGGCCAAACGCACTCGTTCCAGGCGCTGATCGATCAAGCGCGGCTCGAGTGCGGTGAGGTAGGCGGCGATATCCGGCAGCTCCGGCATGTCTCTCTAGCTTTGACCGAGTGCGTATCGCTTGGCAAGGGGCGGGCGGAGGAGCTGCGGATCTCTCCTTATCGGGTAAGATTTTGTGAGATTCCCTTGACGCGCATGGGCGCATGTTTTGTGGTGTGGCGTTTCTGACTCGGTTTGGGGGGGAGGTGGAGGGGCACTGGCCGAGTTCTGCGGACAGAGGGGTGGTGACGGAGGGCGAAGCGAGCAGGGCCTCGACGATCCAAGCGCTGGTATTGGTTAGAGCTGTCATGTTAACTAAGAAATACCGTGCGGCTGGGACGGACCAGTGCGTGTGAAATGCTAAGTAGCGGAAAAGGCGGGAGATTTCGATTGAAAATATATTGTACTGGTCTCAAGTTGATTCGATGATTGATGGAATGCGCGATACCACCGCAGGTGAGATTCTTCTAACGGAGCCCGCGAATCGCTAGCGATCGTCGAGCACGCGCAGGCCGCGAACAGTTCGCGTAGCAGTGGAGGCAACCGCGATTATGCCGCGAAACCAGCCGTTCGATTTGCCGCAGGCTCAACGGCGATCTTTACCAACATGAGATCGCCCCGACGATCTTCCGGAACAACAGGTAGACCTTGACCAGTTCTTGATTTGCTCATTCCGGATATGTTCTGCAACGTCTTTTTTGGGAGCTCGATCAGCGCCTCCGGTGACAGGTCGGCAGTTGCGGCTGAAGCGTCGACGGCTTTCCCCTGTTCTTGCATATTCATTTTCCTGTGAGCACTCCCAACCTGTGTGGCAGAACGTTGGTTAGTTAGGTTGGCGCAGCATATCAGAAATTGGCGGCTCGAAAATCGCTCTCGCCTTCTGGCGAGGCCACACAATCGGGGCCCTAGGACGGCCCGAGTCGAGGATCGTATCGTGAACAACACCGCCTACTTGTAGTTACACCTTTGGCGTTACACTCAAGTAAGGATGATTCGGTTCGAGTGGGACCCGGTGAAAGCTCGAATCAACCAGCGGAAACACGGCGTCAATTTTGAGGACGCCATGCACGTCTTTGACGACCCCTGTGCTCTATTTGAGCAGGACCGCGCCGATGAAACTGCAGCCTTGCGCTGGCAAGCG
>JBBSHP010001047.1:0-2188 GCA_038232555.1 Bryobacterales bacterium | reverse complement strand
TTTGGCTGGTACTTCTTCGCGGACCGCGCGACCGCCTATGTCAAACATCCGGGTGACAAGGCATGGCTCTTCGACCCCGAAACAATGAAGCCGCGCATCAACAACCCCGGCTTTGTACGCGCCATCCAGGATGTGATGGATGCGCTTCCGTCCGAGCCGCCGGACCAACTCAACGCAGACGGCAACACGACCGCTTTCAACGAATTCCTCGGCGGTACCGGGGCGATGTGCACCTGGTGGGGCGATATCGGTTCCAACGTCTATACCAACGACTCTTCCGTTGTGCAGGACAAAGTGTCGTTCAGCATCCTGCCGGGATCCGAAGATGTCTTCAACGCGAAGACCGGCGCGTGGGAAAAGCTTTCGAGCGGAACCAACTTCTCGCCGAACGAGGCCTATCTTGGTTGGGGCATTTATGTGATGGCGACGGTTGACAAGAACCCAGCCATGCAGAAGGCGGCCTGGAGTATCGCGTCCCACCTGGGCGGCGTGGATATCAGTCTCTGGACCGCCTGCTATCCGTCCGGATTCCAGCCCTACCGCACGAACCATTTCAACGTGGAGGACTGGGTGACTGCTGGCTATAAAAAGGACTATGCCACTGCCTATCTCAAGTCCGAAGCCGACAGCTACAACCATCCAAACGCGGCGATTGAGCCGCGCATCCCGGGCATTTTCCAATACTACAGCGCTGCGGAAGATGAACTCGCCAAAGCATATGCGGTTCAGGAAACCGCTCAGCAATGCGGTGACAACATCGCCGCCGCTTGGGAGAAGATTACGGACGGAATCGGTCGTGCCAACCAGATCAAACTCTATCAAGCGTCCCTGGGCGGCGCCCCTTCTGCCACGCCCGAGGCAACCCCGAAATCCTGATCCGCCGTTCGGAAATACCGAGGCACGAGGATACACCTCGTGCTTCGGTTACGCTTCCATTCACGTCAAGTCCAAATACCCGGCCGGGCGCCGTACACGGATTTCGAATGCAAGATACAGCAATCGCTACAAGCGAATCGTGGAACGCTGCGTCTGCGGGAGTCTCAGCAGTTCGCCGGCTGACCGGCAAGCTGCTGATTTTGATTGCAACGGTCCTACTTCTCGTGCTCATTCTTGTTCAGCTCTTTCACACGTTTGGTTCGCTGAGATTGGGATTCAGCAACTGGCGACCGATCCTCTATGCCTACTTGTTGTGGGCAATCGGACTGGGTGTCGGCCTCGTCCTTGCGCGTGGGGAGCGTGGTCATCGGGCGCTTTTCCTGCTTCCTGCCGTCCTTTTCACTGTATCAATGGTCATTTTCCCGACGGCGTTCGGGTTCTATATTGCCTTCACCAACTGGAACCTGAGTTCGCTTACCGGGCGACAATTCAGCGGATGGGATAATCTGCGTTCACTTCGCCATGATGCATATTTCTGGAACGCGATGATCAACATGGCGTACTACGTGTTGGCCGTCTTGGCCCAATACGTTGTCGCGTTTGTCTTGGCGCTCTTGCTCAATTCAGACATTCGTGGGAAGAAATTCTTTCGAGTTACATTCCTGCTGCCGTTCATGCTGAGTCCGGTCGCCGTGAGCTGGATGATCGGAAAGTCTATCCTCGATTCCCGGTTCGGCCCGATGGCGCAATTGGCCAAGATGCTGGGGTGGGAGCAACCCGCATTCTTTGCAACACCCTGGGTCGCTCGGTTCAGCATCATGGCCATGGATGCCTGGTACTCGATACCGTTCTTGATGATTCTGCTGCTAGCTGGTCTCCAGGCGCTGCCTGGCGAAGTGTTTGAATCGGCCAGAGTCGACGGTGCGAACGCATGGCAGACGTTCTGGCATATCTCGTTTCCGCTGATGTTGCCTGTTAGTGTCACGGCGGTTGTCCTGCGAATCATCTTCGAGCTGAAACTGGCCGACATCGTCATCAACGTGACGGGTGGGTCGCCCGGCGGCGCAACCGACTCCGTCACGAGTTTCATCTTTCGCGAATACCGGGATCGCTCAAACGTCGGGTATGGTACCGCCCTCGCCCAGGTTTATTTGGTTCTCATCATCATCTTTATTACGCTGCTCCTGGCACTGGTTAGCCGCTGGATGCGCAGGCTCACCTAGCGTTTCGCATGTCGCTTATTTGTCCAGAGAGGAGCGTAGCAATCCATGGCAATCCGAAATGATCCCGTCCCGGGCGGCTATCGGCAATA
>JBBSHP010001046.1:0-2193 GCA_038232555.1 Bryobacterales bacterium | reverse complement strand
CGGACCGCGCGTGAACGGCACCACGCAGTACGCGCAAGACTTGTCGCAGCCTTCAATGATGGTGATGTAAGCACGATGCGGGTTGTCGCGGCGCGCAAAGGGGGTCTCGAAAGCCTCTTCCGTATCCAGGCTAAGACCAGTGACGCGGCGGTTGCCGGCCTCAAGCTGGACCAGCATTGCCGGTAGCTTGGTGTAGCTGGCGGATCCCGCAACCAGGCTGACGTGGGGAGCCCGCTCAAAAATCTTTTCGCCTTCCTGCTGCGCGACACATCCCAGGACAGCAAAGATTTTGCCACGCCCGTGGTCCTTCTTAAACTGATCCAGGCGGTGAAAGACTTTTTGTTCGGCCTTGTCCCGGATACTACAGGTGTTGTAGAGAATCAGTTCGGCAGTGTCCGGCGTATCGACCTGAGTGTAGCCGCGGCTGACGAGCGTCCCAATGACCTTCTCCGAGTCGTGAGCGTTCATCTGGCAGCCAAACGTCTCGATATAAAACTTGTTCATTCCGGGTTCGATTCCATGGTAGCGCAGGGTCATAAACTCTCGTCCTCGAAGCCGGTTTCGAGTTCCGGCAGGCCTTCCCTCTGGCCGGCGAACGAGACGTACATGGTCGGGAGCAGGTAGATGCTGATGAACAGGTTCATCACCAGGCCGCCGACGATCACAATGGCAAATGGCCGCTGCGAATCCGAGCCGATGCCGTGCGACATGGCGGCGGGCAGCAGTCCCAGGGTGGCTACCAGCATGGTCATCAGGATGGGGCGGATGCGGAGCACTGCGCCATCTACGGCAGCAGCGACAATGGTTTCACCACGAGCGCGCAACTGATTGATGTATTCAATCATAATGACGCCAACCTGTACGGATACTCCGAACAGGGCGAGGAATCCCACACCCGACGACACACTGAAGTGAGTGCCCGTCAACAGGAGCGCGAGCAGACCGCCAATGGGCACGGTGGTCAAGCTCAGCAAGATGAGCGAAGACCATTTCAGAGATCCGAACATCACGTACAGGATCAGGAAAATAAGTCCGAGCGTTAGGGGAACGATGATGGACAGCCGTGCGTTAGCGCGCTTCTGGCTTTCGAATTCGCCGGCCCACTCCAGGTGATAGCCTTTGGGCAGTTTGACATTTTTTTGCACGGCCCGCATAGCGGCTTCTACGGTGCTGCCAAGATCCCTGCCGCGCACGCTGTACTTGATCGCGACGTAGCGCGAGTTGCCTTCCCGGAAGATTTGCGATGCGCCGTCTTCCACCTGAATGTCACAGAGCTGCCCCAGTGAGACGCGCTCTCCCGAAGGAGCCAGGATGCGGATGTTCGCAATGTCACCCATGGTCTGGCGGTATGGCTCCTGATAGCGAACCACCAGGTCATAGTGCGCTTCGCCCTGCAGGATCTGGCTCACGGCCTTACCACCCACCGCGGTTTCGATCGCGTCCTGAATATCGGCGACGTTGATTCCAAAACGATCGGCTTTCTGACGGCTGACGATCAGGTTTACGTTGGGCTGGCCGATGACGCGAAAGATACCCAGGTCCGCCACTCCCGGTACGCGGCTCATGGTGTTCACGATGGCGTCGCCGGTGTGCTCCAGATCTTTCAAATCGGTTCCGAATATCTTGATGGCCAGTTCGCCTTTCACGCCGCTGACGGCCTCATCCATGTTGTCGGCAATGGGCTGGGAGAAGTTCCACAGCGCGCCAGGAACTGTTTCCAATCGTTGGTTGATGGCGGCGATCAACTCATCTTTAGTGTGAAAGCGGGGACGCCATTGCTTGCGGTCTTTCAAATCGACGAAGTACTCGGTGTTGAAGAATCCGGCCACGTCCGTTCCATCGTCGGGTCGCCCTAATTGCGAGACCACCTGAGTCACTTCCGGGAAGCTCGCGATGATCTGCCGCGCCTGCGGGAACGAAGAGCGCGCGTCCGAGGGATATCCGTGCGCCGGCTGTGGCACTTTCATCTGTGTGATGTGCAGTTTCAAGGGTATAGTGCAGTGTCGCAAATGCGTCGAGGCGTTGAAGAGCCCGGAACCGCCCTCGACCCCATCAGGCGAAATTCCCCTAATCGACTGGCCAGAGCATTGAGTCCCCGGATGGTTCGAATTCGCACTCCTGTGGGTCCGGTGGTTCGCGACCCGAAAGCGTCCAGCGTTCAGGAGTCCCAGATTCTTTACGGTCACTGTGCGG
>JBBSHP010001045.1:0-2196 GCA_038232555.1 Bryobacterales bacterium | reverse complement strand
TGAAACTCGCGCCTCTTGGCGTGTTCGCGCTAACTCTGGTTGTGGGTGCCAAGCTTGGGGGAACTGCCTTCAGCGCCCTCAGCTACTATGTTGCAATCTATGTTGCCGGACAGGCCGTCTCCATCATCGTGTTGTGCTTGCTGGCAATGAGCTGGGGCCGCTTGCCGCCGGGACGATTCTTCAGTGGCGCTTCACCCGCCATGTTTATCGCCGCCGGCACGAGCTCTTCGCTTTCGTCGCTTCCTGCGATGATTGAGGGCGCGCGCGACCATTGGCGTCTTCGAGAGGATGTGATCGGCTTTGTTCTGCCGCTTGCCGTCTCGACGTTCAAACTGGGGAGCGGGAGCAGCTGGGTGGTGAACGCCCTATTTGTCTCGCTCCTCTATGGCATCCATTTGACCTCCGGGCAGAAGGCGCTGCTCGTAATCTACTCGGTACTGATGAACGCAACGATTCCCGGTATTCCTGCCGGAGGCATCATCGCAAGCGGCCCATTGTTCATTGCCGTCGGATTGCCCGTTGAAGGCTTAGCGATTCTCCTGGCTGTAAATCCAATCGTTGATAGATTTCCTACAGTCAACAATGTAACTGCGGACATGACGGTGGCGGCGATCGTCGGGCGGATCACGCCGTGATGTGCCCAGACCCTGGCCGTTCACAAACGAGCTCCAAACACTCGTTCTGGCCAAAGCGCAGCGTGGGGAGTCACGCCGAATCCGAATTTATTATCTCTAACCTCTTCATTCACTTCCGAACAAAACGACCATTCATCCCTATTGGACTCCGGACGCCCCGCCGTAGAATGAAAGCGCTCGGAACCAGTCCGTAAAGACCATTCCGCCGCGTGCTGTTTGACAACTGAATCGTCACTGGCAAGTGACAAACCACCCTTCCTTCTCATCACACCGTTGCTGCGCATCTTTGCAAAACGAGCATCTTGACCGCGTTCGAAGGCAAAGATGCGCATCTAGGCTCCTTGCCGTTTCAATAAGTTACAGGGATCCAGGCAGAAAAAAGGAAAAACAGTGCAAGTTATGCGCAGATGCGCTGCAACGCTACGGCTCTGGCGCGCTCGGGGGTTCAGGCTCGTCGCTTGACTCCAGGCTGTCGAGCGCCTCTTCATTCCGGGTATACCGCTTCAACACCCGGATCGAATTGCCAGCTGAGAATCCCGCGTAGCGCAGCCGCCGAAATGCCGCCGCCAAGTTCTTTTCTTGCGCCAGGAATTCGGGCAGTGGTCTGGTGCGGTACTTACGTTCCAGGTAAGCCCGGATCAGTTCGGTCTCTTCCGTCTCCTTGAAAGTGGAGTCCACCACTTGCTCGGCCACCTTGGGGGCTACCCGCCGTTGCCGTAAATCCCGCAAAACGCGCATCCGGCCGAAGCCCTCATTCTCCAATCGTGCCGTGGCGAAGTTTTCCGCGAAGCGCTGATCGTTTAAGTAGCCCGAGTCCTTCAGCTTCCCTAAAATCTGATCAACGCTGGTGGGATCCTCCGAGCGGCGCCGCAACTTTTCTCGAAGCTCCCCGGAACTGTGGGCACGCCCGGATAGGCAGCGCAGCGCATAGGTCATGAGCTTCTCGGAATCCAGCGGTTTCGGCCGGGAGCTTCTCACACGGACACAGTAGCAGATTGACGCTGGGAATCTCGTGCGCTGTTTAGACACACAGACCCCAGGATCTCCAGGGCGCGTTCACAGTCGGTGCGCGTCACATCGCAGTGGGTCACCATCCGCACCGAGACCGGATTCGCCGTACTGACGCGCAAACCGAGACGCCCGCACTGGCCGGCGAATTCACTCGACGTCAAACCCGTCTGGCTGATATCGAAGATGACGATATTCGTTTGCACCCGCTCGGCATCTAGCCGGATGCCCGGTAGTCCGCAAATGGACTCGGCCAGAAAACGAGCATTGGCGTGGTCTTCCCCCAGGCGTCCCGGCATGTGCTCCAGGGCGATCAGCCCCGCGGCTGCCAGTACGCCGGCCTGGCGCATTCCGCCCCCCAGTCTCTTGCGGTAGATCCGCCCTCGCCGGATCGCCTCCCCGGTGCCCGCCAACATAGAGCCGGCCGGAGCACCCAGTCCCTTGGAGAGGCAGAACATCACGGTATCCACTTTAGCCGCGATCTCCTGCACCGGCCGGTCCAGATAACAGGCGGCGTTGAACACCCGCGCGCCGTCCATATGAACCGGTATCC
>JBBSHP010001044.1:0-2199 GCA_038232555.1 Bryobacterales bacterium | reverse complement strand
TCTGAGCAACTTTCTTCCAGCCGCAGCCACGTAAGCTATCGAGAGCGCGTTGCTAGTGCCGAGCGCCCGCTGGAATGTGAGATTCCATTGGTACGTCACCGGGAGCGACAATCCCTTTTGCGCGGCGTAGATGGAGTTGATTGGCGGCGAAAGCGAGAATGGAGGGGCTTGCGCTTCATCATCGGTCAAGGGGAAAAATGTGCCGTTCAGGAAATTCTCCTGCCGGAAGTAGGGCCACCCGGAGGCTGCCTGGCTGATGATCCCGGACCCCAGGTCGTAAAACATTCCAAAGCCCCCGCGCAGCGTAGTCTCACGTCCGCTGCGCGGGTCGAGCACGTAGGAGATTCCAACGCGAGGCGCGAAATTCCTCCAACTGGTGTTGTACAGCGGCGTGCCCTCGGGAGCGGGAGCGATCGCACGCGGATTCGTGGCGTTCTGAAACGTATACAGCGGCTTCGATCCGTACGGTGCTGGGTTCAACTCCCACCGCAAGCCATACGTGAGCGTGAGCCTCGGGGCGATTTTCCAGGTGTCCTGCGCGAACGCGGATAGATTATGGAAGAAGACGGTAATGTCTTCCTGCGCCTCAATGGTCGTCAGAGTGGTGTGGCCCCCAATCGCGCTGTAGGCCGTAGCAAAGTAGCCGAACAGATCGTAAGCCCGCGGGTTATTCCGGGTATCGATGCGCCGGTAGTCCAACCCAAACTTCCATTGATGAGAGCCGGTGATGAACGATACCGTGTCGGCGAGGTTGTATTGACGTTGCGCGTTTTGAACGTTCTTGCCGAGATAAAAGCTTGAGTTATTCCCTCCGTTCAAAAACAGGCCGCCGAAGGAATTCGTGGGATCGGCAAACGACGGGAAGAATTTTGATGGATCGAATGGCACAGCTCCGCCGAAGTTATCGAGCTTGCTGAAACTTTGCCCGGTCGTATGGCTGTAATTCCCGCGGAAATCGTTGTTCCAGTGCGGCGTGATTAAGGCGTTTACTCCGAGCGTTGCGGTTTGGGTATCGGCAACGGTCGTGGTCGGATTACTCAGCGCATACAAGCGGGCGATCGCGTTAGATGGAGCGTAGTTGAAGCGGCCGAAAATGGTGAACCGACCTACCAGTTGATCCACGCGGAGACTTGTCGCATTGAAATTCGAAGTGTCTGTGTAGCTCGCGGTGAGTTGGGAGAAACCGAACAGATTTGTCGGGCCGTTCGGCAGCGGAAACGCGTTTAGAAGGTTGCGAATGGCCTTAGGCGCTAAGCTCCGCACGAACAACGACGGTACATCCGTTGATTCCACCTGAGGCTGTTTTAGCCGGAGACCCTCAAAAGAGAAGAAGTAGAACGTGCGGTTGCGGCCGTCGTAGAGCTTGGGGATCACAAGCGGTCCACCAAGCACTCCCCCAAAATCGTGTTGCCGGAGCGCCGGCTTCGGCAAGGCATATGCATTCGCAAACCAATTGGTGGAATCCAGAGCATCGTTGCGGAAGAAGTCGTATGCCGAGCCATGAAGCTGGTTCGTTCCGGAGCGGGTCAGGATTGTGACCTGTGCCCCCGGCATACGGCCATATTCGGGAGCGTAGCCCGAAGTCTGAACACGCAATTCCTCGAGTCCTTCCACCGATACCAGCGTGTTCGTCCCGCCAGTGGCTCCCAAGCCAGGCAGCGAGCCCGACGCCGATTGGACCAGGGTGATTCCCGCAGAAACGCCGATGTTCGCGCTGACTCCATCGATGGTGAAGTAGTTGGCATTGGCGCGCTGCCCATTGACGCTGAACTGGCCTTGTTCACCGAACGTGGCCTTAGTCAGGACGACTCCCGGCGTCAAGGCAATCAGCGCCTGGAAACTCCGACCGTTTAATGGCAAGTTCTCTACGAATTGCCGGTTGACGACCGTGCTCACGGTTGCCGAATCGGTTTCGGTCAAAGACGTTTCCGCCCGCACCGTTACGGCTTCCTCGACTGCGCTGGGTTCCAGCGTAAAGTCGATGCGCGCGCTTTGGGCCACATCGATCTTGACGCCAGTCCGGCTCGTGATCTGAAATCCTTCTTTTCTCACTGTGACCTTATAAATGCCGGGTCGAACGGAAAAAACCGAGTAGGTGCCTGTCGGGTCAGACCGGACGTCGCGGCGCGTGCCGGTTTCATCCTGAACTGCTGTAATGACCGCGCCCGGAACTCGGCCGCCCGAAGAATCCTGGACAAC
>JBBSHP010001043.1:0-2200 GCA_038232555.1 Bryobacterales bacterium | reverse complement strand
GCCCAGCGGGCCGACCGCGCCGGCTACGAACGCTGCACCCTGGGCCGCTTCTCTCGCCAGTCTGACACCGGCGTGATTGATGGCCTTCAGATTTTCGACCAACCCGAAAGCCGCCAATCGGAGGCGATTCGCGCCGAAGGTATTGGTCTCCAGAATCTCGGCCCCGGCCTTGACATATTCCTGATGGATTTCCTTGACCAGCGCAGGCGCGGACAGGTTCAACTCATCGAAGCAGCGGTTGATGAAGATGCCTTTGGAGTAAAGAACCGTGCCCATGGCCCCGTCGGCGACCATCACGCGGCTGCCCAGTTGTTCCCGAAATTCTTTTTGTCTGGTGCGCGTTGGAGCGATATCTGGGGGGGATGTGGCGGTCATTGACAAGATCCGGCTGACCGATAGACCTTACGGTGCCAAATTTGCTAAAGCCCGATTGTACCGCATGTGCACCGTCCGGGCGGTCGAGAGTCTATCGCTGGCCAATGAGTAGGCGCCCGAAAAGGCCTGCAGGTAAACGCTATGGCGCCGGGTTACACCAGCACGGATATTACCGCGGTCTTGCGGGCAGATCCGGTCCGCAATCTAGCTATCCTCTCGCGTATTCCCGCCGGGCGTTGGGGAGATCGGGACGACTTGAAGGGCGCGACGGTTTTTCTTGCATCGCAAGTCTCCGACTATGTAACTGGATCTATCTTGTTACTGGATGGCGGCTGGATGGCGCGATAACTTACGGCCACTGTCCTGGAACACGCGCTCAAACAATTGACCGGCAGGTGTCATGTCGCCGGCTGTATCGAATAGGCCAAACGCATCCGCGGGACTCTGATCATTCAGGTTCCAGTAGATGAAATAATCGACGTTGCATTCCAACGCCACCTGTAACGCCACACTAATGTCCCCAACGTGCTGCACGTCCGAGCGCGGGTAACTTGCCTCGCCGATGATAACCCCTGTCGCAGCGGTCAACGAACGGATGGTGGCAATATCGGCGGCCAGGGTAGCTGCAGGGTTGGCGCTCCCCAGGCTTTCATAGGAAGAATAAGACACATACGCGGGTGTTAAGGGAATCAACACGTCGCGGAGGACACTGGGAAGACCGTGCGCCTCGAGTGTGCGGACCATATTCAACTCGGGCGCCTGCAGGACTTCAAAGCCGCTGAGACCCTTCGCAGATGCGCGCGCTATGCCGTCGTTGATTCCGTCTTGCCTGGTTTGCAGCCAGAGCCGGAGGCCACTGAGAGACTGCCCGGGGCCGGAGTTGCCTTCATACCTGGTTGCGTAGGTCGCGTCGCATTGGGCTCTGACTTCAGGGATGACGGCGTAGCCCCATGCCGCCCCGCAGTACACGGCATTGTCGCCTTCCCAGTTGGAGACGATGAACCGGCGGTTACTGTTTGCGTAGCGGCGGAACAGGTAGACCACGAAATCGCTGTACTCAGCTTTAAGGGCGGCAATATTTTCGGGAGTGTAAAAGTCGGGGTTAAAGTATTTCTGGTGACGGCAGTCGCCAAAAGTTACGCCGTCATAAGCTGTGAGAATGAAGACGTGTATCTCGACATTATCCAGAGCGCGCTGGACATCCGGCTCCTGCGCGAGATTGGATAAGGGAAAATTGGGAAAACAACCGGTCTTGACTCCATAGTCGGTGTAGTAAGTGGGCGAGTATGCGACCCGCGCGACATGGCCACCGAGAGCTGCTATGCGCTCCACTCCGGAACTCATGGAGATCGTAAGTTGGCCGCCCCAGTGATAGATGCCGATGCGGTCGGTTTCCGCGGAGCAAGTCTGGGTAACGAAGAGGATCGTCGATAAGACACA
This sequence comes from Bryobacterales bacterium, assembly GCA_038232555.1. Classification (GTDB taxonomy): domain Bacteria; phylum Acidobacteriota; class Terriglobia; order Bryobacterales; family Bryobacteraceae; genus JBBSHP01. The sequence goes on along the minus strand of JBBSHP010001043.1, from coordinate 385 downwards.
CGTATAGCGCAGCGTTCGAAACATGGAAGTTCTCCCTTAGGCCCTGAATTCGAGTGCGCTATATCTGCGCGCTCACAGGGGTATGCGAGAACTTTAGAAAAGGGGGGACAAATCGGGCGCAGGGCACGGCGCCGCGGCAAGGATTGGGCGCTGAACGGCTTTTCAGACCGTCAATTGTCGACGGCGACAACGGTTAAGAGCAGATGCAACAGTCGGGTGGCAGTCACTGACCGCAATCCGCAAACTAGTATAACGTTTCATTAAATAGTATCCATCATATCTTCAGACGCAGCGAAGGCTTTCCAGCGATGAACGACCGGTTCCTCATTGATTTCGGCAACTCCTTGCAGGATGCGGTCCTTTAACTCCTGCCTGGATCGAACTC
>JBBSHP010001042.1:0-2202 GCA_038232555.1 Bryobacterales bacterium | reverse complement strand
GCTGAGCGCGCCTTTGCGGCCGGCACCAGTAAGGAGCGGCGCACGGGCTTGCTGGCGCATACCGGATTGGACGAGAACGGAGGTCTGTGGATCGCGCCGTGCGAGGCGGTACATACCATCGGCATGAAGTTTCCGATCGATGTGCTGTTTCTGGACAAGAAAAGGAAAGTGCTGAAGATCAAGAAAGACATGCAACGGTGGCGGATGGCGGCGTGTTTGCGCGCGCATTCGGTATTAGAGCTGGCTTCCGGAAGAGCCGATGCAACGGGGACCGTGGTGGGCGATCAGTTGGAGTTACAAAAGTACGATGCGTAGAAGTTTTTGGGTGACCGGTGGCCTGAGCCTGGCGCTGGCAGGGTGTGCGTCCCGGCAGCATGTGGCCCGGGTGAAACCGGCGCCGAGTTATGCGGTGACACAGACCATGGCTCGCCAAGTGATTAATGCGATCGATCTGGGCGACGGGGATATACAGATTCGCCAACTTCGGCAAGCGCTGCTTGCGAATCCCGGTGATCTGAACGCTCGGCTGCAGCTAGCGGAGCGTTACCGTCTGGCCGGCGCACCTGAATTGTGGATCGATCATTACCGGCTGGCCGCCGACCGGTTTCCGGCCAATGGCTATGTAGCCACCCTGCTTGCGAAAGCGCTGCGCGATCTGGGGCGCGGGCAGGAAGCGATGGCGGTACTGGTCGATTTCTGGAGCAGGCATCCGAACGCCGCTCCGGAGGTGTTGTCGGCCTTGGGAATACTGCGGGACGATGCGGGCGATTTTGCCGGCGCGGAGCAGGCCTACCGGCAAGCCATTGCACGCGCGCCCCAGCTCGCCTACCTGCATAATAATTTAGGCTACAATCTGCTACTGCAGCGCAAGGGTAAAGCGGCTGTGCAGGAGTTTGAACAAGCACTCTTGATCGATCCGCGCTCTGAATTCGCAAACAACAATCTGGGGCTAGCGTTGCTTGCGGATTGGACCGACGAGAATCAGCCGAAAGAGGCGCTGTTGCACTGGCAGTCGGTCAGCGGACCGGCTACCGCGCATAACAATCTTGCGACCGTGTTGATTCACCAGAAACGCTATCCGGAAGCGAGGAAAGAGCTGGAGATCGCTTTAAGCTACCATCGCAATCTGCCGGCTGCGCTGGAGAACCTGGAACTCGTATCAAAACTAGACGGCAAACCGGCCGGGCCGCCACCCGCGCATAATTCTTTCTGGAAGCGTGTTACAAAGGTATTCATCCAGCAGTCACCCGGATGATGCCTTACAATCGGCATCCGTAAAGTCAGATTCTAATAGGACAACTTGCATGAAACATTTACTTATCCGTTTAGTTAAAGAAGAGCAGGGCCAGGACCTGGTAGAGTACGCGCTCATCGTAGCCGCAGTGGGTCTCGCTCTGATCACGACGGTCAACCAGCTCTCCGGAGCGGTGGTCAGCCTGTATTCGAGCATCACACAGGGCTTGGCCAGCATTGGCGCTTCTGGTCAATAAACCGGAACAATCTGGCGCATACGCATTTGCACGCCGGGGGTAGAATACGAGACGATTATCCCCTGTTCGACGAACTGGGCGGCAAGCTCAACTTCAACGCCTCGCCTGTAGCTGAGCGGCGCCACGGGCAATTGGTTCCCGACTTAGCTTTATGTCTGGCCGTAGTGACCCTGTTCTATTGTCTGATTGCTTTTGATGCTCCTCAGCAACTCTTTCGCGACTCCGATGCCGGATGGCACATTCGCACGGGTGAGGTGATTCTGAACACGCTCACGCTGCCGCGCACCGATCCGTACTCGTTTTCGAGGGCGGGACAACCGTGGTTCGCCTGGGAGTGGGGCTCGGACGCGCTGATCGGCGTTGCGTATCGGGCGGCTGGATTGGGTGGCGTGGTCTGGTTGTTTGTGCTGGCAATTGCAGTGGTGACCTGGCAGTGGGTCCGATTCAACTGGAGCGTAGGTGGGAATTTTCTGTTCGCGTGTGTGCTCGCCGCTCCCATGCTGTCTACCACGAATCTGCATTGGCTGGCGCGGCCGCACGTATTCAGTTGGGTGTTCCTGCTGATGCTTTTGCTGAAATTCGAGACGGTACGGGTGCAGTTCAGTTGGAAGCATGGCGTCGCAATTGCGGTCTCGACGGCCTTGTGGGCCAACCTCCACGCCAGCTTCTTTTTTGTGCCATTGATCGCGATGCTCTACGCGGCCGGCCACCT
>JBBSHP010001041.1:0-2207 GCA_038232555.1 Bryobacterales bacterium | reverse complement strand
GTACCTAGACCATGTCCATGATGTGGTAAAAAGCGGGAAAAACATCGCCCTGATTGCTTTTGACATCAAAACGCAGGCCGCGCAGCCTGCCCTTGTGAAGAACCTGCACGACGCCGTGCTGGCCCACCTCAATAATGGCAAAGACGGGGTACTGGTGAATATCCTCTATAGCGTGGGGAGCCTGGGCGACGCGCAAAACGGTGGTGGAGTGTTCGCCCAGATCAAGTCGGTTCTGGGCCCAAATGAGGGCGTGCAGATCGACGGGGAGAACGATCCCGTCGCGGTCTACAATGCACTTTCTCCTACTACCACGAACATAGGTTACGGGAACGGAAGCTTCGGAATTTCAGGCGGCTTTGCGCCCAACGTTTTACCTGGCATCATGGAGGCGTCCTGGCTGCGCGCCAGCCAGGTAAAGACCGGATTCCTAATCTCGTACGCGTTCCCGATACCTGCCAGCCCCCTTCAGGACGAGTTGATCGCTGCGGGGGTAGACGGTTCTATCCCGGACTTCGACGAACAGCCCCAGTCCTGGGCGCACACGCTGCTTTCAATGCAGGCGCTGGCGTCCAAAATCAACAATCCGCCATACAACAAGGATTTCTACCTCGCTACCGCAGCCGACAATCCATTTCAAATACGGAATCAGGCGTATGGGCTGCGTATTCACACTCGCGATGTGGCTTTAGCCGGCACAACTGCTAATCTCACGTTCCAGCTGACTGGTACCTGCGGCGTGGCAAGCGTAACCATTGACGCGAATTATCAAAAGTTGTTCGGGCGGGACGATGTCAACTATGTGACGATTCACAGCAAGAACCTTGGCCATCTCACGTCACTCCGGCTCTCGTCAGATAGTAACAATACTTGGAAACCGGACACCATTTACATCAGCAGCGTAGGATTTGGGATCCCCTATGCCGACAAGAGATCCGCCAACTTCAGCAGCGCAGGCGTGGACAGCAGCAACCCCCAAAGTCAGCCGCTCAGCTCCTGGGGTTACGACTGCATACCTCCAACCGCAACACCCACACAATTGCCAGCCGCTAACCCCGCGGGCTGGAACAATAGCGACGTGACCATCTCTTGGAACTGGGCCGATAAATCGGGAGCAGGGCTGGATTTCTCCGGGAATAGTTGTCCTGCCAGCACTACCTCCTCCGGCCAGGGACCGATCACCCTTTCAGCGTCGTGCAGTGATAACGTGGGAAATTACGTTGCGGCAACCCGCCAAGTTAACGTGGATAAGATTGCGCCGGTCGTCAATTGCGGCACGGCGGACGCTTTGTGGCACCCATCTGACATCTCCATTGCTTGCACGGGGAGCGACGCCCTCTCCGGCTTGGCAGTTTCGGCGGATGCGAATTTCAGCCTTTCGACCTTTGTCCCGGCACTGACGGAGACAAACAACGCCTCGACCAGCCAGCGGCTGGTGTTCGATGTTGCGGGTAACAGTTCGACGGCCGGGCCGATCGGGGGCAACAAGATCGACAAGAAGCCGCCCGTGATTACCATCGTTCAACCCGCAGCGACGACGTACACCCACAGCTCGACACTGACTTTGAACTACACCGTTACGGATGGTGGTTCAGGAGTGGCCAGCGTGTCCCCCACGATGGATAACAAGACTACCGTTGCAGGCTTCGGTTTATCCAGTGGACAGACATTCTTATTACTTACCTCTCTGGCGCTGGGACCGCACACGTTTACCATCAATTCGACCGATAACGTGGGCAACCATAGTTTACAATCCATCACCTTCAACATTATCGTGACGGCGCAAAGCATGATCGACGACGTAAATCATTTTATCATCAGCGGCGCTGTCGACCCAATGGGGAGTTCGCTGCTAGCAAAGCTGAATGACGCCCTGCCCAAGCAAACCGCGGGTCAATGCACTCCGGCTAGGAACATATACGACGCGTTCATCAACGAAGTACAGGCGCTAACTGGCAAGAGCATTACGCCCGTGGCTGCCGCAATTCTGATTGCGGACGCCCAGTACCTGCAAACGCACTGCCAGTAGACAATTGCCACCTACCAAGCCCCGGGGCCGCCTTGTCAGCGCAAAAGGGACAGGCGGCTTCCGCGCGGACATATTGGATCACGCATAGAACCGATTTTGATTTTGGCGATGTGGCTCCGGCGGGCCGAATACTACTTAGATCAACCTGCTGCATCAAATCCCCACCCGCTCGTACTCTTCT
>JBBSHP010001040.1:0-2215 GCA_038232555.1 Bryobacterales bacterium | reverse complement strand
TGGAGATCGGGTGGTTGGCTACTACACCCTGGCAAGTGGTTCAGTCAGTCGGGACGAGGTTCCTCCCCGCGTGGCGCACGGACTTGGCAAATATCCGGTGCCTGTTACGCTCCTTGCCCGTCTCGCTGTAGACAGCTCAGAAAAGGCCAAAGGTCTGGGACGGGGGTTGCTGAAAGATGCTCTGCTGCGGGCATTCCAAGCCTCTGAAATTGTCGGCAGCCGGGCCATTGTCACGCATGCTAAGCACGAAAGCGCTAAAGCGTTCTATCAGAGATATGACTTTGTCCCCTCTCCTCTCAACGAGTTCCACCTTTACCTTTTGATGAAGGATGTGCGAAAGGCGCTAAGATGACTGGCAGAAACAGTGATTCAGCAGGGTGACTCTGAAACATCTCTCTTACACCCGGGTTGGAGCAACCAAACAGCCAGCGAGGTCATTCGCCAAGGTCTTAGCTTTCTCAGTGAACGCGAAGAAGCCCGGTAACACGGCTGAAGGTCTCCGATAGCTTCGTCCGGTGTACCATTAAAAATTGCCCGCAATGAAGGACCTGCTCGCAGATCTAAAGCCCGGCAGCATGGATTGGGGCCTCGCTCACCAGATCGATCCTGAGCGGCTTCCGGTGCACATTGCCATCATTATGGACGGCAACGGGCGCTGGGCCAAGAGCCGTAATCTGCCCCGGGTGGCGGGGCATCGGGCCGGCATTGAGCCCGTCCGCGTGGCGGTGGAGACCTGCGCCCGCCTCGGTCTCGAGGCACTGACTCTGTACGCCTTCTCCACCGAAAACTGGAAGCGTCCCCGGGCGGAAGTGGATACCTTGTGGCGTCTCCTGCGGCTCTATCTGCGGCGCGAACTACCGGAGATCATCGGCAACGATATTCAGTTTCGCTGCCTGGGCCGGATGGATGAGCTGCCCGCGCCCGTGCGGCAAGAACTGGAAGCGGCGATGGACTCGACTGCCGGCAATCGAGGGATGCGGCTCAACGTAGCGGTCAATTACAGCGGCCGGGCTGAACTTGTGGATGCCGTCAACGCGATGCTGGACGACGCGCGCCTGGAAGGTACACTGGGCCAGCTGCGCGTCACCGAGGAATCGCTGGAAGCTCACTTGTATACGGCGGGCTTGCCCGATCCCGACCTGCTGATCCGTACCTCCGGCGAGATGCGCATTTCAAATTTCCTGTTGTGGCAAATCGCGTACTCGGAACTCTACGTCACGAGCACGCTGTGGCCCGACTTCCGGCGCACCGACCTGTTGACGGCCATTCTCGATTATCAAAAGCGCGACCGTCGCTTTGGCGGACTGAAATCCGATGCGGAAAAAGCCGACGACGATGTCTGGGCTGAACCGGTCGGCGTTCACGTGAGATGAAGCGCGTAGTATCCGCGCTGATCCTGATCCCGCTGTTCGTTTACCTGGTGGTTTGGTCGCCCTACTGGGTGTTCCTCACGGCGGTTGCTGCGGTGGGCCTGCTGTGCTTTCACGAATACAGCGGTCTAGTCGCGCTACACACTACGCCGCCCCCAGGAATGTTCGGGTACGCGGCCGGTCTGCTGGTGCTACTGCTGCCCGGCAACTCCATCGCTTTTCTGATGCTCATCGCGCTGCTGGCCCTGGCATTGGGACTGCGTTCGCGAGAGCTTTCGGAGACGCTTCCGTTTGCGGCCTGCCTGGTGTTCGGCGTGTTGTATGTGTTCGGGGCTTTGCGCGCGGGCGTGGAGCTACGCGGCCACAGTGTGTACTGGCTGCTGTTCGCGCTCTCTTTGAATTGGGTGGGTGATATCGCGGCACTGTATGTAGGAAAGGCGCTGGGGCGGCACAAACTGAGCCCCAGGATCAGTCCGGGAAAGACCTGGGAAGGCGCCGTCGGGTCGATGCTGGCGGCCATCGTATACGGCGCGGTATACTTCCCGAAGCTGCTGCCGGCCGTACCGATTGCGCAAGGGCTGGCCATCGCGGCGGTAGGGAATGTGGCCGGACAGATCGGCGACCTGGCGGAATCCGCGATGAAACGGGGTGCGGGAGTAAAAGACAGCGGAACCCTGCTGCCCGGGCACGGAGGGTGGCTGGACCGTCTCGACAGCAGTCTGTTTGCTCTGCCGGTAGTCTATTTTCTGCTGATCAACTTAGGAATTCAATAGCCCAGAGTGTTGATCGATCCGGGGCGCTGCGCTTCGTAGCTGGCGATGGCTGGCGCTTGCTGCAGGATATAG
>JBBSHP010001039.1:0-2218 GCA_038232555.1 Bryobacterales bacterium | reverse complement strand
TCTCCATCGAAGTCGGCGAATGCAACTCCCATACCCTTACCGATATGGCTTGCAATCCCCGAACCCCGCGAGACGTCGGTGAACGTGCCATCGCCATTGTTGTGAAAAATCTGGTTGGGGCTTCCGGCGTAGTTGTCGGGGTGGCAGTAGAGCCGGTGATCGGGTGGCCCGCAAGCCTTATCTTTCAGCGGATCCCAAAGTACGTAACTCGAGACAAACAGATCCAGGCGGCCATCGTTGTCGTAGTCGAACCAGCCCGCCGAGACCGACCACATTTTTCCGTACTTCGGATCCACACCGCCAACCCGCGCTTTTTGAGTTACGTCCTCAAAGGTGCCGTCGCCCCGATTGCGGTAGAGGATGTTCCGGTTTACTCCCGCAACGTACAGGTCTGTAAAACCATCGTTGTCGAAATCGGCTGCAGCCACTGCCATTGAGTAGCCCTCTCCTGCCACGCCCGCTTCCCGGGTAACGTCGGTGAAAGTCGAATCGCAATTGTTTCGGAAAAGCCGGTTCGAAAACTCGGGTCCGGTCTTGCGGAGTGAAGGAAGAGCGGCGCCGTTCGTAAAATAAATATCGGTGCAGCCGTCGTTATTGTAGTCGAAGGCGGCCACTCCGCCGGGCATCAGCTCCACTTGACGGTACTGGCCGTGTGCCGAGTTTTTCAATGTGAAGTTCAGTCGCGCTTTCGTAGCGATTTCTTCGAACGCAATCTGCCCATAGCCGGTACAGGAGCAAAGCGCCAGACAAAGCAGCCGCTTCACCGGGCACTGGCCTTCTGACCCGAGGTATGCGCAGCGAGCCAGCGAGCCTGCTCATCCGCCGCGCTGGCCAGGCCCCGAGCCCGATAGATTTTCATCAGAAGATTGTGCGCATTCGGCAACTCGGGGGAAAGCTCCACCGCCTTTCGAGCATCGCTCTCGGCTTCCTGCATCTCGCCGAGGCTCATGAAAATCCGCGCTCGCCAGAAGTGCAACTTCGCGGAGCCGGGTAACAGGGCGATCGCGCGATTGATCGCCTCGAGCGATGCCTTGAGCTGCTGGTTTTCAAAGAGGAATTGAGCGTAGCCGAGCCACAGCTCCGGCCGCCCTGCGGCGGACTCTCGCGTTACCAGAGATCGATACAAAGCCCCAGCGTCTTCGCTACGCCCCAGTTGCGCCAGCGCACCCGCCTGGTAGATTTCGGCTCGCGCGTCTGAGGGCTGCAGAGCGAGCGTCCGGTTGAATGCTTCTAGCGCCGGCACATAGTAATTGTTGTCGTAGAGTAGCGCGCCTAAGTAATACCAGCTTTCCGCGTCCTGTGGATCCTCCGCCACCAACGACTTCAAAACAGGTTCGCCTTTGAACAGTTCATTCTCCTTTTGATACGCATGTCCCAGAGCCCGCTTGGCCATACCATCGGAGGGCTGTAGCCTAATAGCTTTTTCTAGAACCGTTACCGCCTCCCTGGATCGATCCAGAGCCAGCAGAGAAGTGCCCAGTCCTACTTCCGCTTGCGCTGAATTGGGCGCAATGGAGACCGCCCTACGGAAGGACTTCTCCGCTTCCGCAAAGGAGCCCAACTGATATTGCGTGGCGCCGAGCCGCACCAGAAGCTTCACATCGCGTGGCGATTGCCCCAGCATTTCGCCGTAAACGGCAGAGGCCTGTTCAAACTGCCCCGAGGCATAGAGCCGGTCGCCGGCACTGGTGTCGATGGCTGCCGCAAGCTGGAACAGTGCTAGCCACGCGGCCATAGCTCAGTTATAGAGCAAGCGTAAGCAACGAATCAATGTCCTTCGTTGGGAGAATGAGTTGCCTCGCGAACCAGAACCTTTATTTCGGCTGCCCCTGTGGCCAAGGGTGATGATCGAAAGGTGCAATTATTTCGGCAGCAAGGGAGGGATGTTCGACCGCCGACCGCAAGAGTGCTGGTCGCCGCCCGTGTGGCATAGGCAAGATCAGATGGATCCGCGCCGTGGAAAGTGCGACCGCGTGCTAACCGACCGCACAAAGGGAAAGCAAAATCAGACAGCCAAGTAAACATTCCCGTGATGCAAAAACGTCCGCTTAGGCCGTCTTTGGAGACCTAAGCGGACGCTCTGTTCTGCACAAAGCTTCAAGCGGGATGGGCGGTGCCACCTCAGACGGCCGCCCCGCCACTTCCACGTATTCTAAGCGGTCACTACCCGGGTGGGGCTGCCTTTTTGGAGCGCCGAGAGAACATCGGTGTTAGCTCT
>JBBSHP010001038.1:0-2221 GCA_038232555.1 Bryobacterales bacterium | reverse complement strand
GAGAATGGGCCTGGGGTGGGATGTCCATCGCACCATAACCGGCCGTCCTCTGATTCTGGGCGGAGTTACCGTGCCCGCCGATTTTGGCTTGGACGGCCACTCCGATGCGGACGTGCTGAGCCATGCGATCACCGACGCTCTGCTGGGTGCGGCCGCTCTGGGCGACATCGGCATGCATTTCCCCGACACCGACCCCCGCTGGGCAGGCGGTGACAGCGAAATTTTCCTGAAGCACGCGCGTGACCTGATTCTGGACAAAGGCTTCCGCATCGTCAATGTGGACTCCACCGTAATCCTGGAGAAGCCAAAGCTGAAGGATTACCGGCTGATTATCCGGCAGACACTGGCGTCCGCGCTCGGGATTGAATTGGACCGGATGTCGGTGAAGTTCAAGACTGCCGAAAGGGTGGGGCCAGTTGGTGAAGGCCGTTCGGTTGAAGCGCAGGCGTTGGTGACGATATGCCAACAGCCCTGATCGCAAAGCCTCCGCCCGGATTTGGCTGGCATGTTCGAAAGTGCAGCAAGGTATAATAGACTACACACAATGAGATCGAATCTCCCGTTGTTAGCCGGTTCGGTGCTCTGGCTGGGTACACTTGGCTTTGCGCAAGGTCCCACCTACTCGCGGGATGTGGCTCCGATTGTGCAAGCTAAATGCGCCATCTGTCACCGGGAAGGCGACGTTGCGCCTTTCGTCCTGGATGGCTACGAGAAAGCAGCCGCATGGGCAGACGACATCAAGCGCACGCTCAATGACGGCACTATGCCGCCTTGGAAGCCAGTGGCGGACTATGGGCAGTTTCGGGACTCCTACGCGCTAACTCCGGATGAGAAGCAGACCATTCTGAGTTGGATCGACAGCGGCATGGAACAGGGCAATGCTGAAGATTTACCTGTGGCGCCAGAAGTGAGCGGGGCCTGGAGGCTGGGCGATCCCGATCTGGTGTTGCAGCCAGCGGAGGCGTACACGCCGCCACGCGGGAAAGACATCTATCGCTGTTTTGTGCTGCCTGAGACGGGGCTGGATCAGACGACTTACTTAAGTGCAATCGATGTGCTTCCGGGGAACCGCCAGATTGTGCATCATGTGCTGGTTTATGTAGACACCACCGGCACAGCGGAAAAGATGGACGGCAAGGATGGCGATCCGGGCTATACCTGTTTCGGCGGCCCTGGAATTCCGGTGGACTATACGAATATCTTCGGGGCGCTGGATGCTCTGAGTGGCATCGGCGGCTGGGCCCCCGGGCAGCGCACGCATTTTCTGCCGGATGGGATTGGGATCCAAGTGGCCGCGAAGGCCCGCTTAGTGATGCAAGTCCACTACTACCCGATCGGACGGACGGGACCGGACCAGACCTCGCTCGGGTTGTATTTCTCGAAAAGCGACATTAAGAAGCGCTTGTACCAGGTGCCCGTAGCGAACATGAACTTCAAGATTCCTCCGGCCACTGTTCAGGATGTAGTGGGCTGGTTCCCCAGCGCCACCACTCCGTTACCACTCAGCGCGAAGGCCATCAGTATCTATCCGCACATGCATCTGCTGGGCAAGAAGATCAAAGTGGACCTGATCTCATTGGGCGGGAAAGAGACTCCGATGATTTACGAGAACGACTGGAACTTCAACTGGCAGGGCGCGTACACGTACACGGAGCCGATGACCATACCCATCGGCTCCCGTGCGCGCATTACGTGCAGCTTCGACAACACTCAGGACAACCCCAAGAATCCCAATAATCCGCTGGTCACGGTGGGATGGGGCGAACGAACCACGGACGAGATGTGCCTGGCCTTTGTCGGTGTGACACTTGATGTCGATCCGTTCACGATACTCAAGCAGATCAAGCCGCTGCAGTAAGTCAGACCTTTATGTTCTCCAGCGGCAACGTGACTGTCTATGTTTCGAATATGGACAGAGCAGTTGCATTCTATACCGGCACGCTGGGTCTAAAGCTGGCCTATCGCTTCGGCGACCATTGGGCCTCGGTGGAAGTGGGCAAAGGGTTGACGATTGGCCTACATCCGGCTTCTACGGAGCTGCCGGCTGGACGAAGTGGTTCGATGACGATCGGACTGGAACTCACCGGCTCGATCCATGGGCGGCAGCGCATGCGAAAGGAAGCGGCGGATGAACTCAGCCGCTGAGACTGTCATGGTTTTAGGCCGCTGCTCATGCTTATAGTCTTTCCAGCGAAACGAGACCTCGCCAGCTTGCATAGCG
>JBBSHP010001037.1:0-2223 GCA_038232555.1 Bryobacterales bacterium | reverse complement strand
CGGCAACAACCTACCGTACGATCGCATGGTTGGGGAGTTGCTGAACCCTACCAAGGATAGTGGCCCGGAAGGGTTTTTGCTTGGTGTGAACTGGCGCGGGGCCGTCAATGCCAGCCAGACTTCTTTCATGCAGGCATCGCAGAACACGGCCCAAGTGTTTTTAGGAGTGAACCTGAAGTGCGCGTCGTGCCATGACAGCTTCATCAACAAGTACAAGCTGAAGCAGTCGTATGCCATGGCTGCACTTTTCTCGGACGATCCGAATCTCGAGCTCGTCCGCTGTGATGTAAAGACTGGAAAGTTTACCGGCCCTGAGTTTCTGTTTCCTCAATTCGGTTCAGTGCCGGCGAACGCTACTCTCGCGGATCGCCGCGCAGTTGCAGCCAAACTTTTCACCTCTCCCGAGAACGGCCGGCTCGCTCGTACGATGGCGAATCGAATCTGGGGAAGGTTCTTCGACTACGGGCTGGTGGAGCCCGTCGATGAGATGGACAACCAGCCGTGGAACACCGACCTGCTCGATTGGTTGGCCGTGGACTTCGCCGATCACGGCTACGATCTCAAACACCTGATGCGGCAGATCATGACGTCACGCGCCTATCAGCTGCCTTCAATTCCAGGCCGAAATGAGAAGGGTAGGGAATACGCTTTCCAAGGTCCGCGCCCGCGGCGCCTCACCGCCGAACAGATCGTAGACACGATTTCTTCACTCACAGGCGAATGGCGCATTCTACAAACCGACCAGGGCGCAAGCTTCGTGCGTGAATGGCAAGTGAAATCGACGCCCCTGTCTCGCGCACTCGGGCGCCCCATCCGGGATCAGGTGTTCACGACGCGCAACCCCGAAGCGACCATGTTGCAGGCTCTCGAGTTAGTGAACGGGGACACGATGAGCGTTATGTTACGTCGCGGCGCCCGCCGTCTTCTCGGTCAACTCCCCGTCCCCTCGGCTCCGCTCTATGACAGCAAGACCCTCAGGAAGGGCAGTCGGGATGTGGATGTCGATCTGACTGGAGTCAAGAAGCTGTGGCTGCTCTTAACCGATGTGGATTGCTACGATCCGTCGCGCACCATCGCGGGCTGGGCGGATATCGAGCTTGCGGGCCCAAAGGCACGAAAAAGCTGAGCGAACTCGCTACGCTCTCGAAAGTCCAAGCGCAGCCTCTCATATCATTGAAGACGCAGTTCGGTCAGGCTTTAGCGCCAGGCGTGCCTTCCACGCTGATCTATGACATCGATGGCCTCGGGTTCACGCGCCTGCATGGACACGTCGCCGTGGATGACAGCTCAGTGCGCGATGACATCATGCCAGCAGTCCGCTTCTTCGTCTTTTCGGCGGAGCCGGATCGGCATCAATTGGTCGCGGTCACAGGGGCGCCACCGGCACCCGCGCCGCCGCCCGAGTCGAATCCGGACTCGCTGATCAACGAGTTGTTTATGCAGGCCCTCTGCCGTAATCCCCGCCCTGAAGAAGACAAGGTAGCGCATCAGCTCCTTGCTCCCGGCGGAAAGGCCTCCGTAAGCGGGCTGGAAGACGTGCTCTGGGCTCTCTTGATGCATCCGGAGTTGCAGTACATCTATTAGGGTCCCACTATGGAAAATGATTTATTCCAAGGATTATCGAGGAGACATTTCCTCCGTGCTTCCGCTTCCGCCACGCTGGCCGCCTTGGCCGCAGGCGAGCCAAAACTCCTGGCCGAAGACAAGCCAAAGCTTACTCCGAAAGCGGACAGCATGATCCTGCTTTGGATGGCGGGCGGGATGGCGCAAACCGAAACGTTCGATCCCAAACGCTACACCCAATACAGCGCGGGTTTGCCTTCAAATGAGGTGCTCAGCACTTTCCCAAGCATCCCGACCGCAATCGATGGCGTTCAGATCTCGCAGGGGCTCGAGAACGTCGCCAAGATACTCGACCGCGGAACCCTCATCCGTTCGCATCGGGTTGGCGACCTCGGTTTTATCCTCCACTCGCGCCACCAATACCATTGGCACACTGGTTACGCGCCTCCGCAATCCGTCGCAGCACCACACATGGGAGCGATGATTTCCCGCACACTAGGCCCCCGTAACCCCGACATACCGTCTAGGATTCTATCCGCAGTGCTCCGGCGTTGGAAACCTCAAGGCACGCCGCAAAACGCGTGCCGGAGCATTGCGGATAGAATGCGTTGAACTGAGCCGGACCGTACTCTATGGGGATTGAATAAAGGTATGGCCTCG
>JBBSHP010001036.1:0-2226 GCA_038232555.1 Bryobacterales bacterium | reverse complement strand
CGCAGCAGATCGTTCCAGAAGCTGATCCAGTGCCCGGCGTAGAGCGACGAATTCGATAGCAGGCTGGCCACCAGCTTCTCGCGTTTGTCCGGTTTAGCATCGTCCAGGAAGGGACGCAATTGTTCGAGAGTGGGCGGCAAGCCCCAGATGTCGTAATAGGCACGGCGCGCAAATAACGCATCGTTAACGGGCTCGGCGAAATCGGTATGCCGGTAAGCGGCGACGAACCGGTCAATGGGATTCGTGTATTTGGATTCCGGCACAGCCGGCGTGCGCGGAGCGAGCGGAGCCGTCCAACTTTTTGCGGCAACGGTCTCGGCAACGGGCGCGGTGCTGGTCCAATGCGCGCCTTCCTGAAGCCACTGCCTGAGCGTGTCAACCTGCGCGGAAGTCAAAGGACTGCCCACAGGCGGCATGATCTTGCCGAGTTGACCCGTAACGCGGCCGATCAGCAGGTGCTGAACCTTCAATACACCTTCGCGCGTGGTGAGATCGAGCCCAGCCTTGGGCGTCGCGCCGCTGTGGCAAGGAGCACACCGCGAGGCAAGGATAGGATGCACGGAGGTGGCGAAATCTACATCGGCCCTCAATGCGGACGCGGCAATCAAGAGGATGGAAAACTTCAACACCTCTAATTTTACCCGATTCGAGGCCGCCGGAGATGAGACGGGTGGCGCGGGAGTGGCGGGCGCCGGCTGGCCTGCCCTGGGAGCTATGCGGACGGCATTTTGCACAATCTCGCATGGGTACTGTTTCGGGGTTGTCTGCTTCTTACAGTCATGAACTTAGCTCCTCCTGCGACCTCCTGGCGGACGGCATTCGGTACACAATGCCGTCCGCGCTGCACTTCCTTGTAAACACCAGCCATCATCTGACTCGAGTGTAGAAGCGGTTGGTGGGGGCCCGCTGGAATGAGCCGTGGAAGTGATTGAGACGGCGGTCAAAGAAAGTTGAAAATTCTTGTGACGACCGTTCTGGGGTGCGGCGCTAGAGGGATGAAATGTGTTGGTTCCGCCTGAAATGGAGAGGGGGCGTTCTCCGCGAGTAATATTCCGCACTTTCGGGCGGGGATCTTCAAGGCATACGGGTCTACCAATCCGATGTGATTGTTTTGAAAAGCGCAGAAGCGAGGGATGTGGGCTCCGTTCATCGTCTGGATGAGTGCGACGAGCTATCCCGCGGCATGGTTGCTTCCCATGCAGAGCCAGCTTCTGTTTCGCGCGGCAAGATCATTGTAGCTACGCCGCGATCCTGGTTTTTCTCAACTTCCGGGTTGCGGGTGATCCCGGAGGTATCCTGAAAATTAGAACTGCGCGGCAACAGATTTGGATCATCCTCGTTCCAGGCAAGCGACATGGTAATCCCGTTCAGAATGCTCACTCGAATTCCAGCGTTGTTGGCCATCGTCCTCAGTACTGCCCGTGCGCAACAAGCGGTCACAGTTGGCTCGTTCCAATTGCCTCGAGGCGAGGGAGGCTATTACGGCAGCGGGGCATTCCGGGACCAGCCACCCACATTGACATTAACGCCCAAGTCGCCGGGAGCGCGTAACGGCAAGCTCTGGATTCGAAACGCCAGCCAAGGGCTGTTGATTGTCGGCAAGGTCGACGGCCCGGACCCAGAGTGGGCCACTGAGCGCGACGCCTTGCTCGCCAAGGATCACGTTGAGGTCTGGATCACAGCCGCACCCAACGTCGATCTGCCGCCAATCGGCTGGGGCAATCAGTTCGGTCCGGCAGAACTCAAATCCGCTCAGGATTGTCTACAAACAACGGACCCCAAGCATGCCGCGGAGTGTGAAAGCTGGTACGCCAAGCAAATGCGCTATCGCGCGTTATTCAAGCGCCTGTTCGTACGGCAGTTCGTCTTGACTTACCAAAACACGGTGGAAGAGTTCGCCTCACCCGCTTACCGCGAACTCGCGTCGAACTTCTTTTCGGATTACGTGCCCACTTTGCTGGAGCCCAGGCTGACAGGGGCGCCACACATGCAACCGAGCGTCGGTCCAGGTTCCCGAATCTCCTATCCGAATAAGACCGGTTACGAGTTCCAGACCTACATCCCCTACGAGTCCTTTCCACCTCTGCGCGAACTCGCGTTGCGCGATCTGTGGATCATGGTGAATGTTTTCAGTTCCGCACGGGCAGGCCAGAAAGAAGGCCCTTATGCCACGTCAGCGCCGGATGGCAAATGGGCCAAGCCATCAACGTTCAATCACATCCGGCT
>JBBSHP010001035.1:0-2228 GCA_038232555.1 Bryobacterales bacterium | reverse complement strand
GCTACCCGCTCCGGCGTCCAGTTCTCAAGGTCCTGGGCAGCGCGCAGGATTTTCTTGCCAATGCCAAGCTCCATGGAGAGTACGTTGGCAGTGCCGCCCGGCAGCAATCCAAGCGGAACGTCGGATGTGAACATGCCGTTCACCACTTCGTTGATGGTGCCGTCGCCTCCCGCTACCAGGATCAGGTCGGCACCACGATCGATACAGCGAAGCGCAATTCCGCCCGCGGAGGCCGGCCCGGTGGTAGGTAGCGCCTCGACATCATGCCCGGCGCTCCGCAGAGTGGCGGTGGCATCATCAATCGCGGTCTTGTTGCGCCGGAGCCGGCCAGCGTATGGATTGTAGATCAGAAAGGCTTTACGGTAGATCGCGATAGTACCCTAATTATAAGCATCCATATCATAGTCAACATGGGCAGATCGATCTCGCAAGAAGTGGAGCAACTCCGGGATGAGCTGCGGCACCATGAGCATCTTTATTACGTACTGGATCAACCGGAGATCACGGATGCCCAATACGACGTGCTGATGCGGCGTCTGCAAGCGCTGGAGGCGGAGCATCCGGAGTTAGGCTCTCCGGATTCTCCGACGCAGCGCGTGGGCGGGAAGGCGCGTGAGGGGTTCGTCAAGGTACCGCATAGTTCGCCGATGCTGAGCCTGGATAACGCGCTGAACGAAGGCGAGCTACGGGAGTTCGATCGGCGCGTTCGTGAACTGCTGGGCGATGCACCTTTCGAGTATGTGGCCGAATTGAAGATGGATGGCCTGTCGATGGCGGTGCACTATGACGGCACGGCGTTCCGGCAGGCAATTACACGGGGCGACGGGCGGGCGGGGGAAGATGTGAGCGAAAACGCGAAGACGATTCGCTCCGTGCCATTGCGCGTGAAGCATGCTCCCGCGCCTGCCTGGGAAGCTCGGGGGGAAACAATTATGACGCGGCGCTCTTTTGAACGGATGAATGCGGACCGAGTAGCGCACGCACTGCCGACGTTTGCCAATCCGCGCAATGCGGCGGCCGGTGCGCTGCGTGCTTTGGAGCCCTCGGTGACGGCTTCGCGCCAGCTCGATTTTTACAGCTATTTCCTGTTCGTGGATGGAGCGCCGTATTACGACAGCCATTGGGAGTCGCTGGACATGCTGGCGAAGATGGGATTCAAGGTGAATCCGCAGCGGCGCAGATGCGCCAATCTGGATGAACTGCTCGCTTTTTTTCAGGAATGGGAGCCGCAGCGGGAGAGCCTGCCGTATGAGATCGACGGCGTGGTTGCGAAGGTGGATTCGATCGCGCAGCAAAAGCTTTTAGGCTGGACTGCGAAAGCACCGCGCTGGGCCATTGCAATCAAGTTCCCGGCCCGGCAAGAGCAAACGGTGGTGGAGGACATTGGCGTACAGGTGGGCCGCACCGGCGCTCTGACTCCAGTCGCGCATTTGGAAGGAGTGCTGGTGAGTGGCGTGACAGTCACGCGCGCGACGCTGCACAATGAGGACGAAATCGAACGGCTGGGCGTCCAGATCGGGGATACGGTGCTGATTGAGCGCAGCGGCGACGTTATTCCGAAAGTGGTTCGTGTGATGGAACAAGGCGCGGACCGCAAACCCTTTCACATGCCGAAGCACTGCCCAGTGTGCGGCGGCGACATCGTTCGAGAGGTGGGCGAGGCGGCCAGCCGGTGTATCAACACGAATTGCCCGGCTCGATTGAAGGAATCGATTTTGCATTTCGCTTCGCGAGGCGTGATGGATATCGATGGCATGGGTTACGCGCTGGTGGATCAGTTGGTGGATCGAAAAATGGTAACGAGTGTCGCCGATATCTACGATCTGAAGTTGGAGCGACTGCTTGAACTCGAACGCATGGGGAAGAAGTCCGCAGACAAGATCGTTCAGAACATTGCGGAATCTCGAAAGAAGCCTCTCCCGAGGGTGTTGAACGGCCTGGGCATTCCGTTCGTGGGCGAACGCACCGCGCAGATTCTGGGAGCGACGTTCGGCAGCGTGGATGCGATCGCAAACGCGGATCAGGAGAAGCTGCAAGAGGCGGAAGAGGTGGGGCCGAAGGTGGCGCACAGCATTCGTCAGTTTTTCGATGAGCCGCGTAATCGTGAGATGGTGGAGCGGCTGCGCCAAGCGGGGCTGCAGTTTGAGCAAGCATTCCAGCCCAGGGTGAACGGGCCGCTGCACGGCAAGGCGTTCGTACTGACGGGGAGTCTCCCGAATCTGACGCGC
>JBBSHP010001034.1:0-2229 GCA_038232555.1 Bryobacterales bacterium | reverse complement strand
GACTGCGATCGATAGCCATGCCGGAACGCGCTTGGTGAATGTGGTGATTGTGAACGATCACCCGACCACGGCTTCGCAACGGCGCAAGTACGCCGCCGAGAAGGCCCGGCCGGTTCTAAACGATATGGAGCGCCTCAAACAGATGGACGTCGAAGTGGTGGGAGCCGATCTGCTCGGGGAGGGTCCCGTAGTACGTCACGACCCGCATCGGACCGCCCGGATCGCCGTGGAACTCGCCCGCCGAGCTCGCGTGCTGGCTTCGATATAACGCGGGGGACAAAGAGTCAGGCTGCCACTGATCAACTTCAAGATTGAATTTGGATGACCTACTAACCTGGACGTGGATGTCTGGGTGGCTTGCGTGTCTGGCGCAGTAAGTGGGACTCTTGCCAGATGTCGGATTCAACGGGGTGCTGCCCACCAAAGCGACCCTCATATCGGTCTGTGATTTCGCTTTTCCGTTTGCCGGCCCGAAATCACCCCGACTCGGGGCTGGCAAGGGGTAGCGACCCTTATGGCCCTTGACCCGGAGAAGCCGCGTTCGCCGGTCATCTTAACCGCGCGGGCATCGATGGGAACTGAATCGCCGACGGTCCGTTGCACGCAGCAGCCTCGATAGAACGCCCAGCTATAAACCAAGATCGTGATCGCATGCCGGTTCCCTCCGGCACCGAGGTTCGGGCGGCGCGCGAAGTTGACGGACGATGCCCGGGGAAACGGCTTTGTGGGCAAAAAGAGGGCGCCGCTACTTCGGCGGGGGTCTCCTGATCCGGTAAAGACTCTGGCGTCGCCCGATCTGCATTGCACAAATGTACTGCCAACCGAACCACGAATGCATACCTTTTTGCAACGCAGGAATGCCCGTAAACCAGCGCTGCTCGATTTGTTGCCAAAATCGCTAGTCTACGCAACCGGCGGATTGGCAGGAATCAGGGTGAGTGCCGCTTCGCGGACCACTGCGCGACTGATTCACGTCCGTTCACTTTGCCCAGCACGCGGCCGCGCATAAAGGGGTGCCGCAATTCGGCGGTCAGTCCCATCCTGTAGCAGGCATCTTGCTGTTGCGTTGGAATGAGGATAGAGGATTCCATGGAGCCAAGGGGATCCTACCGCGCTCGCCATCAACGCAAAGTACATCATCTGCTAGCAAAAGTCAGTGCGATGAGCCGTTCGATATTTCATAGGGCAGGCTCTGCTGAACCGTCAGCCCTTTGAACTGAGTGCTGGGGGCGGAACCACCAGCATTGGCCTGCGCCAGGGTATTGGTCATAAAAGTCAAAGCGTACCCGCTCACCTTCACTACAATTCGGTCAGCTGCTGAATAATCCGGCTGTGGGCGGGTTACTGCGACATTTTGGGAGGTGAGTCCAGAGAACGCCTGAGCACCGGAGGCCGGTGTGGTTGTGCCGTACAGGACGAGATTCGTGACCAGCGTTGGTGAAGTTACATCATCCCAGGAGTTCACCACTGCCCAACGAACCGCGTTTCGAGCTCGCTCCGCTATCATCTGATGAACGAATATGATCTGGCCAACCTCCAAAACTCCAAGCAGAATGATCAAAAACACAGCCAGAGTTAAGGTGGCCTCGACCGCAGCTTGGCCTTTCTGTTTGTAACGGGATTGATGAGGATATCGCATATCGCAGGCCTATGGGGGTGTCGGGATCCCAAAATACGGGAAGCTGCAAGACGGCTTGTTGTTAAGCACAAAATTGGCGAAAACGGCCGCTATCGTGTAGCCCGTGATGGACACGGTAACCTGAACCGGTGCAGTGCCAACGGTTAAGATAGTGAGCTGAACGTTGGATGTAGTAAGTCCGCGCAGGATCGGAGTAGTGCCGCCGGCCGGGTCGCCGTAGACAACAAAGTTTTGGACGGCAGTGTTAAAAGAGGCGGAAGGCGTGGAGCTAGCGGAGTCATAGGGTCGGAGAGAAGCATAGCGAGACCCCTGGCGGACAGCGTTTAAGAGGGTGTTGTATGCAAAGAATGCGTGCCTGTGAAAATCGCCACGAGAAGCAGAAATGTGAGTGCAAACTCAACAAATATACTGCCACGCTGATTTTTCCGGCGTCTCATTGCGTTAGTCTGACTAGTACAACGTTTCATTAAATAGTATCCATCATATCTTCAGACGCAGCGAAGGCTTTCCAGCGATGAACGACCGGTTCCTCATTGATTTCGGCAACTCCTTGCAGGATGCGGTCCTTTAACTCCTGCCTGGATCGAACT
>JBBSHP010001033.1:0-2232 GCA_038232555.1 Bryobacterales bacterium | reverse complement strand
GCCGATCCTGCGGACTTAATTTGCCGGCAGCCTCCAGTCGCTTCCACCAATCGAGCGAGCCGGCGTTCTGTCCGCTCTGGGTGAGCAAACGCGCAATCGGGCGCCATGATTCGGGCTCTGAGGGGCGGAGTTGAAACGCATCGCCTGCTTTTACCGCGGCCTCAGCGGGCCGCCCCTGTTCCATTAGTTGCGTGGCATTGTGCGCCAGCCTTCGAGACTGCCACGATTTGATCGCACGCCCGGCCGGGCGAGCGCCAAACGCGAGGCCGATAAATAGCGCAATGATGCCACCAAAGATCGCGATACGCCGCCGGAACAGCGTGCGCCGCTGATTCGCCTCGTAGTCCGGGAGCTTCGGGTCCTCATGGGAGATATGTGGGTCGGCTGACATGCAGATACTTTTCGAAGCTAGCCCAGTTGCCGCTGGGAATAGACCACGTTTACCGCTCGCCTCCCGTGAGCGGAACCTTGCCGGTCGCGGCCTGAAGCGAACGACCCCGCGGAACTAGGCAAAGGCCGCACTAGCCGATTAGCGCTGAACAGCCGTCAGCAGCTAAGCCGCCGAGCGCCGCCCGTTCTCCGTGTTACGCTGCGCGGGAACGCAGGGGCAAAGCACGGATCAAACGGCGGCGCTGATGGAAGCAGAGTCCCACGACGCCGAGCACACCGCCGACGACGGTCGCGGGTTCAGGGACCGCATTGACCTGAATGTTGTCGAAGGTATTGGTGCCAAGGGCGTTGGTCGCGCCGCTCAAAGTCCAGCGAAGCGTGAGTGTAGGTTGATTGCTAGCTGCGGCTGGAAGGTCGAGGGATCCTGTTGCGGCGGTTGCTAAGGGAAAACCCGATGTCGCAGGGACGACCGTTGCGAAATTCGTGAAGGTAGTTCCATTCGTGCTATAAGCGAGCGTCTGCAGGTTAAAGCCCGTCCCCGTCCCTTTGGTCGCGTAGCTCAAAACGACGCTCGTGAAATTGAGCGTACTTAGGGTGAATTGGAAACTTTTGTCATTATTGACCAGCGCAGCGCCGGCACTCACGGTTAGCGCCTGGGCGGCAGCATCGCCTCCGAGGGCATTCGTGATTGTTCCCGTATTAAAAGTGAATGCCGACACGCCGTTGACCGGGGACGCGATGATGGTCGACGCAACGCTGTCAGCATTGGCACCAGCAGGCGCGCCGGGCGAATCTTCGACGTTGTTGGAGTCGTTAAAATTGAAATACGTCAGTAACGCCGCGTGGGTGGTGGCGGGCACGGCGGCGCAGGCAAGGATGGCGATCGTTGCAACTGCTCCCAAACGGGCGAGAGGAGAGAAATTTTTATGGAGTTTCATAGGAGTGGGCTGTTGATTTTCTTTTCGCTTGCGACCTGATTTCCTTCGCGGATTTCAAGATGACCAATGGTTTATCAGCAGATCATGAATATTGGCAAGACTTTTTTTCATTTTTTTTGTTGCTCGAAATGTGAATAACTTCTGAACAGGCTTCTCAGTTATGAAAAATGCCCCTAGATGCTTGGAAGGCGGGCAATTACATCGCGTTCTTGGACCGTTGTCAATTGGTATATTCCCGCCGGAACCAATTCGTGTATCGGCCTGAGATCAAACCCTTCTGGCCTTGGGCAAACGATGGATTTTTAGGTTAGCCGGCCTTTTGGCTGCGAATTCCCTTGATAGAAGAGGGAAAAATCCTACAATCCACGCCGCTGCAGAGCCTGTAGCGCTATGTATGACTATGGTAAATCTCGCTATGTGCTTTGCTTTTCAGGAGCCTGCGCTCCATTCGCCACGGGCGCATTTATCATCCCTATCAAATCCGAAGTCTGCCATGCCGATGGCAGGCTCCTAGCTCAACACTCTCGCACGTGATGATTGTGTTTCGCCGTATGCGACTTGCGAGATTGCCCTGCGTCGCGCTTTGCGGCGTTTGGATGGTTGCCCATGCACCGGCCGCGCGGGCGCAAGATGCTCTTGTCGCCGCGACGAGTGATAGCCAGGCGCAGTCGCCGGCTCCCATGCCCGACGAAATCCTTTTAACCACGTACGTTGATAGTGAAGCTCCCCTTCCATCAAGTGAAGCGCCGGTCGAACCCATTGTGGAAGTCCCGCGGCAAACCGCAGCTCTCTCTTCGGTGCCGCGGCGATTTCATTACGAGTATGGCGTGACGATGCGAGGCATCTACGACGATAATATTAACGTCAGCCAATCCGCACGGCTTTCGGATTTTTACGTCTCAAT
>JBBSHP010001032.1:0-2233 GCA_038232555.1 Bryobacterales bacterium | reverse complement strand
CGGGGATCGCCGCATACGATCAGGATGTCAGGATAGGCGTACATGCGGCCTGAGCCAACTCGGAGACGGACGTCACTAGATGTGACCACACAGGAGCGTTCTTTCAACGAATGCCGAAATTCAGCAGCTAAATTGAGAATGATGATCCCATGCGGAAAGGTTCCGCCGGACATCGCAAACACTTCCCCATCGAAGTACTCGTGTCTGAACTCGGCTTTCCGTTCCGATTCCAGATACTGCTCTGGAGTGATTCGAGCAATCGGTTGAGCAGACATGTCCCTGTGCCAAGTATACCGAGCAGACCGCTAGATCCCGCGGCGGTTGCCCCACAAGTCGATGTGCAGGCGGGGACTGAACCGAAAACCGCTGCGCTTGCAGATTTCGACGAGATCGAGGCTGCGGCTTCTGACGGTTTCGGCGTCGGTGCCCTCGGCCATTAGGAGCACACGGTCGCGATCCGCATTCAGGTCACTGAGCATCGTTTCTACTTCAGAGAGATCTTCCGGATTCGTGATCACGAACTTGAGTTGATAGGGATAACTGACGATCAATTTTCGTAGGACTTCCGGTTGATAACGCAGCCGATCGTGTTGTGCCGCCCAGCGACCGTCCTCACGCTGCACAGGCGTTGAGCTCGCAAGCTTGGGACTGATGCTCATCAAATCGCACAGCACCGGGGCGAAGACCGTGCCGGCGGTTTCGATGGTTATGTGCTGGCCGGGTGCTCTTAGCTGTTCGGTCAAGGTAACGATCTCCGGAGCGATCAGTGGTTCACCGCCGGTGACTACAATGTGATGCGCGCCATGTTGCCGCACCTGGGTTACAATTTGCTCGATCGTGAGGTCCGAGCCTTCCGGTGCCCACGAGGTATAGGGCGTGTCGCACCAGGTGCAGCGCAGATTGCAGCCGCTGGTTCTAACGAACACGGAAGGGACTCCGGCCAGCGTTCCTTCACCTTGGATGGAGAAAAAGATCTCGGAGATCTTCATTGCGAGTATTCGGCCGGATCGACGACGCCGGCCTCGTGGAAACCTTTGCGCCGCAGACGGCAGGAGTCGCACAACCCGCAGGCTCCGCCTTGCTCATCGGGATCGTAACAGCTATGAGTGAGACTGAAATCGATAGCGAGGCTCTGGGCAAGGTCCACAATTTCGCGTTTCGAGAGTGCAATCAGCGGCGTTTGCAGGCGAATGCGCGTGCGGCCCTCCACGCCGGCTTTGGTCGCCAGGTTCGCCATAGTTTCAAAGGCGTGGATGTATTCGGGGCGGCAATCGGGGTAACCGGAATAGTCGATGGCGTTGACGCCGAGGAAGATATCGGAAGCATTCAACACCTCGGCCCAGGCCAGGGCGAACGAAAGAAACAGGGTGTTGCGGGCGGGAACATACGTAAGCGGAATGCCCTGCGACAAGCCGTGTTTCGGCACCTCGATGTCGCTGGTGAGCGCGGAACCTCCGAAGGAGCGGAGACTCAGCGGGATGATGAGATGGCGCTCGACTCCGATCGCTGAAGCTACTTTGACGGCGGAATCCAGCTCGATGCGGTGCCGCTGGCCGTAATCGAAGGAGAGCGCGAAACACTTGAAGCCATCCCGGCGCGCAATCGCGAGGCAAGTGGTGGAATCCAGCCCGCCGCTCAAGAGGCAAATGGCTGGCTTCATTTCGGCAACTTGAGCGCGAGGAAAATTCCGACGATGGGGAAGAAGGCGAGAGCCGCCAAAGCGTGATGCAACGAAAAACGATCCGCGGCCCAGCCCGTGATCGGAATAAATATAAGGCCTGCCATACCCCAGGCGAAGCCCATCATCAGCGCCGAGACGGTGCCCGCTTGTGAAGGGACCAGCTCCTGCGCCATCACCACGTTGACGGGAAGAGTGAACAGCAGCGCCAGACCGGACAGGCCGAGGCCAACCAGCGAAAGCGGACCCGTTGCCAGGAAGAAGAGGGCCAGCACCGGCAGGCAACCGACCATCGAGATCAGGATGATTCGACGGCCCCCGAAGCGATCAGCGAGCTGGCCTCCGACAAAGCCGCCGATTGCACCGGCGCCCAGGTAGAGCGAGAGGGTATAGCTTGCGTTCGGCAGCGAGAAGGCGCGCTCGCGGTGGAGGTAAAGCGGGAGGAATTGCGAGTAGACCACTTGCACCACCGATCGGATGAACACGAGGAAATAGAGAATGGTAAGGGGCTTCCACACTGCCTTAAGGGGGCGCAGGTCGAACCGGGAGTGGCTG
>JBBSHP010001031.1:0-2241 GCA_038232555.1 Bryobacterales bacterium | reverse complement strand
CCCAGAAACAAGAGCGTTGCCACGCAACAGACCGTCACCATGTTGGCGTATTCAGCCATGAAGAATGCGGCGAACTTCATGCTGCTGTACTCGACGTGGAACCCGGCCACCAGCTCGTTTTCCGCCTCAGGCAGATCAAACGGCACGCGATTGGTCTCCGCGAACGCCGCAATCATAAAGATGAGGAAGCTCAGGATCTGCGGGAACGGCATCTGGAAGATATTCCAGCGCGGAACGAATCCAAGATAGTAGCCGCTCTGAGAGTTCACCATCTCGCGGAAGCTGAGCGTGTTGGCGAGCAGCAGCGGTCCGGCTACCGCGAGAGCGAGAGGAAGCTCATAGCTGATCATCTGAGCGGCGCTGCGGAGTCCGCCGATGAGCGCGTACTTATTGTTCGAAGACCAGCCCGCGAGTGCCACTCCGTAGACACCGATGGACGAGATCCCGAGCACGAAGAGAACTCCTATGTTCAGATCCGTGAGCTGCATCCAGGTCTTGACCGGTCCGATGCTGATCTCTGTTCCAAACGGAATTACGGAGATGGAAATGAGCGCAAGCGTCACAGCCACGAACGGCGCAAGGAAATAGAAAAAAGTATTGACGTTAGCGGGAAGGATGTCTTCTTTAGTAATCAGTTTGATTACGTCGGCCAGAGGCTGCAGCAATCCGTGCGGGCCCACGCGGTACGGCCCCACGCGAATCTGCACGTGCGCGATGACTTTCCGCTCGATCCACTGCAGGTACGCGAGCGTGGTCATCAGTACAAATGCGACCACACCGGCTTTGATGAGAGTGATGATGAGGAAATTCATTTATGAAGACCTGGGCTCACTTGCCCTGATACAGAGCGCCTGGCGATTCCAGCACAGAACCCAGCATTTTGGAATAACGCCCCAACGAACCAGATGTGAACAAAGTGTCGCGGGCCGACCAAATCAGATCAGGCTGCGAAGATACCGGCACATGCCCGTTCACGGGCGCCGTTTGCGCTGCTCCTCCTGCCGCGACAACCGGCAAAGGGATATTATAGCCATGCACGGTCTTGCGAATCTCGTCGAACACCTTGTCGGCGGTCCAGATTCCGATGTTGGCGGCAATCTCTTTCGAGAGCAGCCCTACGATTTCCAGATCTGGTTTGGTGCCCATGGTCTTAAGGGCGGCTTTGAGACGTTGTACTTCGCCGCAAACGTTAGTGACCGTCCCATTTTTTTCGTACGCCGAAGCCGTTGGCAGCACCACATCGGCACGCTGCCCGGTCTCGGTCAGGAACATATCCTGTACCACCAGGAAGCGCGATGTGACGCTTTGTGCCTGGGCGGTCTTAAAGGGGTTCGACCCGACCACCCACAAGACGTCGAGGTCAGTGGCCGCCAGCATTTCGCGGCAGGACATGCCCGGATTTTCCACTGCCTGATAGCCAGGTCCCAAATGCGGCAGCAGGCCCATGTCGGAGGCTCCGCGCGAATTGGAGTAATCGACGAGGCTGACGTACTTCACCGGAATCCCGAGCGAATCGCCGAAGCTGACCAGCTTCTGCACCTGTTCGCCGGCGATCGCATCGCCAAATAAAATTACCAGTTCCTGCTCGGACTTCAGTTGATCGCGCAGTCCTTCGACAGCCTGAAGCAGATTGGGTGGCTCGGCGATCACACTCGAAACGGAATACCTGGCCTCCCGCACCGGGCCGGGAGTCACGGTGTAAATGTGAGCGGCGTGATGCCGGTAATTGGCGCGGATCTGGAAGGAGAGGAAGGGCTGCTGCTGAGACAGATCGCTTCCGACGATCAGGATTGCCTTGCGGTCGTAAAGGTCACCGGTACTGGCGAGGGCATCTGTTTTTCCGCTGAGCGCGTTAAGAAGCGCCGGAATGTCCCCGGTGCGGTGATGATCGATGTTGTTGGTGCCCAGCACCTGGCGAGCGAACTTCTGCAGGAAATAGTTTTCCTCGTTGGTGGTGTGGTTGGAGCCAATCACGCCGAACTTGCCATTGCGCGCTTTGGTCTCCTTGAACTTGATGGCGACGGTCTCCAGCGCTTCCGCCCACGACACTGGTTCGAGCACGCCTTTCTTGCGCACCAGTGGAGATTGCAGCCGCTCGGGATGATCGTTGAAATCGAAGGCGTAACGGCCCTTCATGCACAGGAATTCGCCGTTGATTCCGGAGCGGTCCCGATTGTTGCCTCGAATGATGTGATCGTTGCGGACGCCCAGGGTGGTCTTGCAGCCGTTGGAGCAGTGTGT
>JBBSHP010001030.1:0-2244 GCA_038232555.1 Bryobacterales bacterium | reverse complement strand
TCCCGACAAGGCGGCTCCAAAGTAATTACCCCAACCTACTGAACTGCCCACGTCCAACCAGTATTGATCTGCACCAGAGATAGTACTCCAGCTAAACGTAGCCGATGGGTATGCGAGTTGGCTACCTGGTGTTGGAGACTGAATCACTGCAGTCTGGGCGTATAACCCTGCAACACCCAGGCCAGATGCCACTATGGCGCGAATTACTGAAGAAAACCTTGTTCTCATCGAGCCCTCCCCTAGTCCGTCAGTCGAATATGCCGCGACTTAATTGCGCCTGCCAAATCTTGGCGGCATCGCAATACAATTCAAGGGCCCTGAGCCAGTGTGAATTGAAGCCAGCCTGGACAGTAATTCCGAATAATAAATGCTGGAAGACCTACCCTTACACACAATCAATGGAATGTCAAGACAAACGGACGAAACAAAACGGATAAAAAGCGCATAAACCGGACTGTTTTTAAAACGATAATCGCCGGAATTGACCAGCGGCTCGCTAACCCTGCCGGAAACGCGGGCGAGTAATAAATTTGGAGTTCACGCGGGCCAGCGCTCCGTGGGCACCCAAAGTCATAGCGGCGACGGGAATGCGATACTCCTCCTGAATCGTTTCGAGCGCTTTGAACGGATCGCGTTCATTGGTCCATTGCAGGGGAAATTCGGAGCTGGCGACCAAATAATCCACGTTCGGTAAAACGCGATCGAAGCCATGATAGATCGTGTCTACGTCCACCGTAACCGGGATTTTATGCTGGCGGGCAATTTCGGCGGCGCGGGCGACAGCGTTGGTATCGTGGCCATCGATATGGAGAAGGCGGGCGCAGGTGATCTGCTCGGGCTGGATGCTGTCCGGCTCCAGGCGCAGACTGTCGTCGCGACGCCACAGAACCGTACGTTCGCCGGTGGAGCGATCAATAAGGATGTAGGCCGTCTGGTTCGGGCAATCTTTGCGGACTTGCACGTCGGTGAGATCGATGCCGCTGGATTGCAGACTTTCCATTTGAATGCGGCCGCGGAGGTCGTCTCCTACGGTGCCGATGTATTTGACGCGGAGTCCGAGATGAGCACAAGCGACCATGGCGCTGGCGACTTGGCCGCCGGGGCTGAGGATCTCGTCGTCGAAAGCGACTTTGCCGGCGTAAGCGGGAAAGTGCGAGAGCAGGATGAGGGTGTCGGTGGCGTTGAGTCCAACGCCCACGACGTCAAACTGCGGCATTACTGAAAGGATAGTCTGGCGACGGCCGACGAGCAGGCTGAGGCGGCCTGCGGACGGCATTTGGTCGAATTACGCAACAGGGTGATTTGCGAGCAGAAGCTTTTTCTAATCATGGATATGTACAATTCCTTTGCGCGAAAAGGACGGCATTTGTTCAAAATGCCGTCCGCAGGAGCAGCGTTTTTTTCAAAACGAAGCGAAATCTATGAGCGAGGCCGGCTCTCTGCGTCTTCACAATAGCGTGAGATTTGTGGAATGCAAGGAAGAGGGAGATAGTGGTGTTGATTCCATGGGAGAACGAGGTGAAAACAGTTGGGACTGCATAAGGCGGGGCTGACCCGTGACACTCAGGGAAAGAAACTCCAGGGATCAAAAGTTCGTGGCAGCCGCGACATAGCGAACATCCGAAAAGTTATTTGACCGGTCTCCGTTTCACCTGGGGTGCGAAATCCATGTTGATGTAGTCACACAAGGAGTTCCAGCCTGGAGCGGATAAACGCGCCTTTAGTTCAGACATGGCGGCGTGCACGAGTTTGCCGCGGCGCTGCTCGAAACCTCTCAGGACGTTGATATCTGGTTGCTGGCCCTTCTGTAGCGACTTGCTGATGTAAGAACGGCCTTCATCATCCACGGCATCCTGTTGTATCTTCAAGCGGTCATAGACAGGTGGAATCAACGAGAAATCGGCTGGGTCGATTCGGAAAATGGCGGCGGCACTTGCGGCGAGATCCTTGTGCTCCCGTAATGGAGTCTTGGTCTGCTCTTCCGCGAGGAATTGTGCGACCGAGCGGTGGTAGCGCAGGAACATCTCAAAGATGACCGGGTCTTCAGGGGGCGCGGAGGGTATCTGAGCGGACACGGTCATTGCGATAGAGAACGCAACGCTTAGCGTAAGTAAACCCGACAATGCCGGACGAAGCCCGCTCCACCCCGGGCCGGGATTCGTGATCATCGTTTGGTGTGTACTCAACATAATTGCCCTCCTTGTCTATCCAAATCACGGCCGGCTACGGGGTAAGCTTGCTTTG
>JBBSHP010001029.1:0-2247 GCA_038232555.1 Bryobacterales bacterium | reverse complement strand
GGCTGGAACAGATCGCCCGCGAGATGGAGCGGCAAGGGGCTGAGCGCGTCCGGCTGCTCTCGGATAACGTCGAACTCGACCACCGGGCTGCGCAGCTCAACGCCGACATCGCGAAGCTCGGCGAAATGGTCCGGGCCTTGGCCGAACAGGAGTCGGGCTTCAGGCTCAATCTGGCTCAGCTCGAAGAGGCGCTGAAGCAACTGCGCACCCAGGCGCATGCAGCCCAGGAGAAGCGTTCCCTGACAGAGTTGGAACTGGTCAAACGCCAGGCTGAGCTCAAGTACCTGGACGAAACCAGCCGGAAAGAGCTGAATGCACCTCTTGAAGAATTAGCCCAACAGCAAGAGACGGTGCTGGACGAGACCGGACTGCTCGAGGCAGAACAGCGCTATCAGGAGCTGCGCACGCGCATTGAAGCTCTGGGCCCCGTAAATCCGCAAGCGCTGGAGGAGTTTCAGGAAGCGCAGCAGCGCTACGATTTCCTCAACGCGCAAAGACAGGATCTGCTGGATTCCATCCGCGACACCGAGCGGGCCATTCAGGACATGGACGTCGAATCCCGCAAGCGCTTCATCGAAGCCTATGACGCGATCAACAACAATTTCCGGGAGATGTTCAAAACCCTCTTCGGAGGTGGCACCGGCGAAATGCGGCTGACCGATGAGGACAACGCATCCGAGTCGGGCATCGATATCGTCGCCTCGCCCCCCGGCAAGAAGTTGCAGAGCGTGCTGCTGCTTTCGGGCGGCGAAAAATCGCTCACCGCCATGGCGCTGCTGATGGCGATCTTTCAATACCAGCCGAGTCCGTTCTGCATCCTGGACGAGGTGGATGCCCCGCTCGATGAGCCCAACATCGAGCGCTTAACGCGTTTGCTCAAAGAGATGGCTTCGCAGACACAGTTCATTGTCATCACCCACGCCAAGCGCACCATGGAAGCGGCCCAGTCGCTATATGGCGTCACCATGCAGGAACCGGGCGTTTCGAAGCTGGTCTCAGTGCGATTCCAACCGGTTGAAGAAGCCCCTAAGCCCCAGGTGCTGGAGCTACAGGCCGTGGGAGCGAATTAGCTTCGGATCTTACGGCTGCCCCGCAATCCAGTAGCCTGGGCGGGTGCGAACCTCCAGGCGCGGCCGGTTCACCTCCACACGGATTTCGTGAAACCCGCCTTCCTGCAGGTTGTTGGGATTGTAGCTGAGCAAGTACTGGCTGTGGATCTCTTCACCCACCGCGGTGACTGCCTTTTCCAGGCTCTTCTGGGACAGAAATGAATACTCTTTCCCGCCCGTGAACCGCGTAAACACGTCCAAGGGGTCATCCACAAACAGGCTTTTGGTGGCTTTGAAAATCTCCACAAAGGCAGGAATCACGTTCCCGGAGTTCTGTTGGATATCAACACTGGTGGGAGTCTGAACACCCCCGCCGGGAACATGCGTCGCCGTGGCAGGTATCGGATTCGGCCGGGGCGGTTCCGCTTTCCCCGTAAACTGTGCCATCAGGTGTGAGATGTCGATCGAGTAGATAGACACGTTCGCGAACTGCGCCGCATCCAGCGCGTCCCGGACGTGGTTCTCGCTCGCCCTGTCGCGCTTCTCGCTGATCATCAGAATCACCCGGCGGCGACTGTTGGGCCGCACTTTCAACATGCGAACGGCTTGCATCACGGAGTCGATCATCCGGCTGCTGCTGCTGCCCGGGTTGATGCTTTTCATGGCCGCTTGGATCTTGCCCGGATCGTCGGTGAAATCCTGCACCGTCCGGATGCGGTGATCGAACGCCAGTACGGCCGCTTCGCCATTCTGCCCAACCACCAGGTTGCTGATCATCACACCAATGGTTTGAATCTTCGGAAGGATATCGCCCAGCATCGCACTGGCCTCTACCGCGACCACTAGCGAGAGCGGGAGAAATCCGACATCCTGGGTTATGCGCTGCGGCTTGCCATTGTCGAACAACTTGAAATCGGCCACCGAGAGACCATTGACATAGTTGCCGCCTTTGTCGAGCACAGTCGTCGGGGCAATCACAACCGTGACGTTCTCTCTGATATCCGTGCGTAGCGGCATTTCGGGCGTGGTCGCCGAAGGTGTCTGTCCAAAACCGATCCCGCAAACAACTAGCGCGCTGATGACTCGCATACTTCTCATGATGCCACCTCCCCGTGCTCGGTTTTCCCGTGCAAAAGATCGGCCATGTGTGGAATCAGGTCAGCAATGGCGTTCAAGGACTCGACTGCACCCTTCGGCG
>JBBSHP010001028.1:0-2256 GCA_038232555.1 Bryobacterales bacterium | reverse complement strand
TCGCCGCTAGCTTCTTCAACGTGATGAATGTCAATCCTGGATTCGATCCGAGGAGCCTGCTGACGTTCAGCGTTTCGTTTAGCCCGAAACTCTACGCGGACCCGCCGAAAATGCTGACCGCGAAACGCGAGCTGCTCGATCGCATCCGCGCGCTTCCCGGCGTGGAATCAACTAGTGTGGTGAACGTTCTTCCACTTACCGGTGATTACGAAATCCACGGCATCGGTCCGGTGGGTAAACCGCTCAACAGGGATTCGGGGGCCGAAGCCCGTGTTATTGATCCGCGATACTTCGAAACGATGCACATCCCGCTCCTCGCCGGCCGCGCGCTTCGCGAGGACGATTCCGGGAAGGTTGCCGTCATCAATCAGAAAATGGCCCAGTTGCTGTGGCCAGGTGACAACCCGATCGGCCACGAGTTCTCAGATAACGGCAACCCCCCCATTCGAGTGATCGGAGTTGTGGGCGATGTGCATAGCGGGCCGCTTGAAACGCAACCGATGATGCAGTATTACTCATCATTCGTTGCATTTCCTGGTTACGCAAACGACTTTGTCATCCGCACAAAAACCGATCCGCTCAGCCTTCTTCCCGTTGTCGAAAAGACGATCTGGCGCCTCGATCCGGACCAAGCCGTGAGCGGTGCCAAAACGATGGAACACATCATCCAATCGACGACCCTGGAGCGCCGCTTCGAAACCTATCTGCTGCTTGGATTTTCGGCGTCTGCTCTGTTCCTTTCTGTGCTTGGACTCTTCGGAGTGGCGGCGCTTTCGGCCACGCGGCATTCGCGCGAGTTCGGCATCCGCATGGCGCTCGGCGCAACCGGCACCGATGTGCTCTGGCTCGAAATATTCCGCAATATCGTGATCGTCATTCCCGGCTTGGCAGTCGGCCTGTTTTTGTCGTTCGCAACGCATCGCGCACTTGCCGCGTTGCTGTTTGGCGTTTCCGCGCTAAATCTGAATGTTTATGCAGCCGCTGCTGCTGTTTTGGCCGTTTCCGCCATGACCGCTGTGCTCATTCCCGCTCTGCGCGCGGCGCGAATGGACCCTGCCATCGTCTTGCGAGACGAGTAACGCCGAACATTGCATTATCATCGACGCCTTTGGTTCCGCCTAATGTCCGCATTCCGGAGATTGGCAAAGATTTGGCAAAGATTACGACAAGTGTGACGATTTAACCAGGATCCTTACCGTTTCCCCAATCGGTCCCGCCGCGATTGGGGCTTCAAATCGAAATCCGCTCCACGATGTTCCGCGTGACCTTGCGCCGCCGCCGGTCGTTTATTGTAGCACCCGCTGAACTGTCACTACTGCTCAAAATGACTGTTCTGAGCAGAAGTCCAGACTGCACCCTCCGTTTTGCTGGAGTTTTGGTGTGGGAAGTAGGGCGAGCTTTTTCCCTGTAATGAGCAGTATGGTGGGATTGTTCGGACGCGCAGGCACTGAAACAGAGCGAAAACAACAGCGCGAAGACAAAGGACAGCCGCAGCTTCATATCAAGTCCCAAGGCCCATACCCGTGTAGCGGATGCCGCTCTAAATCCGTTGCTGCACTACCGTCGCTTACCTCGAAACCGTCTCGTCCAGTGAAAATACCCGATCATCGTCTTGCCATCAATGATCTTCCCCGAGTCGATCTGCGCCCCTAGATCTTCCGCCCCAAACCAGCGCGTCTCGATGCGCTCATCATCCATGGGTGTCCCCTCGCCTTCAGTCAATTCCGTCGCCAGATAGATCGTCATCTTCTCGGCCAGGAAACCAGGGCTCGGATAGAACACCGCCAGCTTATCCCATCTGCGGGCGCGGTAGCCCGTCTCTTCGATCAACTCGCGTTTGGCCGCTTGCAGCGCCGTCTCCCCTTCATCCATGCGGCCGGCCGGCAGCTCCCACAGCATTTGCCGCGCAGGCAACCGGTACTGCTTCACCAGCAGAATTCTGTCCTGTTCGTCTACCGCCATCATCACTGCGGAGCCGTTGTGCTGCACGATGGCTCGCTTGATCTCGAAGCCGCCCGGCTCCACTGCGTGATCCTCGGTAACTCGGAACAACGAGTTCCGGTACTTCTCCACTGACGAGACTAGCTTCATCTTTTTCGAATTGCCTCCGCAAACTTATCCACCGGTAGCGTGTTCAACACTTCTGCTGCCGAAAGCCAGCCCCGCCGGGCCATCATCACTCCATAAGGCATGTTGGCGCCCAGGCTTTTGGGATGATGCGAATCCGTAGAGATCGAGAATTTCGCGCCCAAGCTT
>JBBSHP010001027.1:0-2262 GCA_038232555.1 Bryobacterales bacterium | reverse complement strand
TACGGCCCAGGGAGCACCGCCCGTGGCTGCCTGATGGCGGTGCGCCTGGCCGCACGCGGAGTGCGGATGGTGCAGGTGTACTACGGTAAAGGGGACCCGTGGGATGCCCATTCCGACATCCAGGCCCATCGCAAGAATGCAATGGATTCGGACCAGCCATTCGCCGCCGTGATTCAAGACCTGAAGGCGCGCGGCCTGCTGAAAGACACCCTGGTGGTGTGCGGATCGGAGTTTGGCCGCACTCCGGTCATGGAAGTGGGAGCGGGGGCGGGCGGCTCTGCCCAAAACGGACGCGACATAATCCCTTCGGGTTCAGCATGTGGCTGGCGGGTGGCGGCATTCGGGGCGGCACCACCTATGGAGCTACGGACGACTTCGGTTTCAAAGCGATCGATAAGCCGGTGCACGTTCACGATCTGCATGCGACAATTCTGCATCTGATGGGCATCGATCATACCAAGTTGACTTACCGCTACAGCGGACGCGATTTTCGCCTGACCGATGTGTCCGGAACGGTGATCAGGGATATACTCGCATAGTCTATGCTGGCCAGTAACGATTTGAAGCAGACATATCCCGGGCACGCCGCTGACTTCCACAAGGCGCTGTTTGACCATGCTCTCGACGCGGTCTTGATTTCTGACGACTCCGGCTTCTATGTCGAAGCAAATCGTGCGGCTTGTGAGTTGATTGGTTTGCCCTGTGATGAAATCGTCGGCCATCGCGTGAGTGATTTTTTCGAGATGGAACAAGCCGAGTCTGTGGAGGCCGCCTGGGGCGCGTTCATCGAAGAAGGCACGATGCAGGGCGAGTGTTGGGTGCGTAGACCGGACGGGGCGCGACGGTGCTGCAGTTTCCGCGCGAAAGCAAATTTCCAGCCAGGTCTGCACATGTCGTTTTTACGGGACATCACCGGCCAGAATGCCACAACCCAGGCCGTGCACGACAGTAACCGCCGCCTGTCCTTGCTTTCGAACGTGTCGCACCAATTGTTGGCAAACTACCGCCCCAGGACGCTGCTTCGAAACCTGTTCACCGAACTTTCCGCAGAGCTGGGACTGGAGGTATACCTCAACTTTCTGGTTTCGGAATCCACACGGTTGCGCCTGGACTCTTGCGCTGGCGTTCCGCCTGAATTACTGCCGCAACTGGAATGGCTGGATTTCGGACAGGCCGTATGCGGTACGGTAGCGCGTGAAGGAAAGATACGGGTGGTTGAGAATGTTCAGACCTCCAATGACCCCCTGACTGAGCTGATTCGAAGCCTCGGAATCCAGGCCTACGTTTGTCATCCACTCATGCACGGAGACTAATTGCTGGGTACTCTCGCGTTTGGCACCAGGAGCCGGCCGGAGTTCCGCAGGCATGAACTGCAGCTCATGAATACCTTCGCCGACGGGATTGCATTTGCGCTGCACCGGGCACAGTTGATTTCCGATCTGGAGAACAACAATAGCGAATTGACCAGGACTAACCAGGAACTTGCGCGTTCGAATGCCGAGCTGTATCACTTCGCGTATGCCGTTGGTCATGATCTCAAGGCCCCCTTGCGTACCGTGGCATCCTTCGCGCAACTGCTGACGCGGAGATTGGAATCAAAGGATGGCGAGATACAGGAATTTGTGTCGATCATCAACAGTGCCGTACGCGGGATGAACACATTCCTGGATGATCTGCTCAGGTATGCCCAGGTTGGGTCTATTAAGAACCGGGAGTATGCCACCGTGGATGCAAATCTCGTGTTGCAATGGGCGCTGATCAATCTCAGCAGCGAGATCACCCAGTCTGGCGCGGCTATCACACAAGATGATCTGCCGGAGATCCGGGCGGATCAGTCGCAACTTGTCCAGCTATTTCAAAACCTGATCGCTAACGCCCTGAATTATCGCGGGGCCGCTGCCCCGGTGGTACATGTTTCCTGCTGGCGGGAAGAAAATGCAACGGTCTTTTCGATCCAGGACAACGGTGTAGGGATTGATCCAAAACATCACGAAGCAATTTTTGGGATTTTTAAGCGTCTGCACGGTGCCGATCGGCCCGGCAGTGGGATAGGCCTCGCGCTATGCAAGAGAATTGTCGAGAACCACGGGGGGCGGATTTGGGTTGAGTCCGCGGAGCAGAACGGGTCTAAGTTTTGCTTTTCCATACCCGACTGAGCACCCGCGGACTAACCAACCTGGTAGTTAAAGCTGAGGCGGAGTGGCAGATGGAGGCGTCGTGGTGGTGCTGGAGTGAGTGGTGGTGTCAGTCTCCGCCTTTTTC
>JBBSHP010001026.1:0-2264 GCA_038232555.1 Bryobacterales bacterium | reverse complement strand
CATACGGCAAAAAGGCATCCTGCTGCGCCTTGTTGAAGCGATGAATCTCATCCACAAACAGGATGGTGCAGCGGCCCATGCGCCTGTTGCGCTCTGCATCGGCCATCACCGCCTTGATTTCTTTGATACCGCTCAGCACTGCGCTGAAGGGGATAAAGTCGCACCGGGTTACGCCGGCAACCAACCTGGCCAAAGTGGTCTTGCCCACGCCCGGCGGTCCCCACAAGATCATGGAGCTGACCTCTCCGCGATCCAATTGCGCCCGCAGCGGCTTGCCCGGACCCAGGATGTGTTCCTGCCCGATAAAGTCGTCCAGCCGGGCAGGACGCATGCGCTCCGCCAGAGGACGCTTCTGGTCCGCCGCCGCAGCCAGCGCATCTGACTCAAACAGGCTCACAGCTTCATGCTAAGGCATGAACGTTGCTCCCTTCAACGCGCGCGCCAAAGCAACTACACAAAGAAATGTTCTGAAAGTATTCACAAAGTAATCTGAAGGTGATAGACTCTCAAGAAAGCAGTTTCTTTACGCCCATGCCTACGAGGTGACACGCCTTTGTCAACGATGAAATTGGAGGCCCCCCGAACTCCCCACGATATCCCACCCAAAACTATGGAATTTTGGCGCCAATTTGAAGGGCAACTGCTCGATGGTCAATTCAAATTGGCTAAATATGTCGGTCAGGATGGTATTGCGGCGATTTTTGTGAGTGAACTTCCTGGCCAGGATCAGTTTGTCGCTGCGAAGGTCATTCGAGCCGCATCCCTCGAAGCCGAGCAACGCATAGCGAGTTGGACAAGCGCAAAGGATCTGCAGCACCCGAATCTGGTTCGCGTATTCGCCGCCGGAGCGGCTGATCTGGATGGACTTCGTGTTGTGTACGGTGTCGTTGACTATCCTGACGCCACCCTGGCACAGGTGCTCCAAGCACGCTCGTTGGATCCAGAAGAGGTACGTGAACTGGGTGTCAACTGCGCCCAGGCTCTTCAGTACCTACATCAGAAGGGGTTCGTCCATACCTCGATTTGCCCCGCCAGCATCGTGGCCGTCGACACGGCAACTAAACTCTCCAGCGATTTCGTGTCCGGTTCGGCCGACCGAGGCCAACGTGCACCTCAACTGGACTTCCCTTTGAACCATTATCATGCACCCGAATTAAACAAGGTGGGTCATTCGGGTCCGACTGATATTTGGTCGCTAGGAATTACGCTTTTTGAAGCCTTGCAGCAGCGGATCCCATCCGGCGATAGCGACGCTGAAGTACAATCGCTCGGAGGTCCTCTCGGAGACATCATTCGGCGTTGTCTAGCGCCTAAAGCAGTCGACCGATGGACTGCAACCCAAGTTCTCTCTGCTCTAAGAGCCCCTTCCTCCCCGGCCCCGTCGGCCACACCTAGAGTAAGCTCGCCAGTGGCTTCCGGCGCCAGTGCCCAATCCAGATCAAAGGGACCGCGAAATTTGCAGGCAGCGCCCAGTGGGGCCCCGACCTCCAATTCCTCAGGGCAGCCGGCTGTCGCGGTTGGAGAACATCAATCCGCCGGGCGGAGCATGCCGAGGAGGAAATCGCTCCTGGCGACATACGCGTTCAGTGCCGTAGTCGTTCTGATTTGTATCGGCTGGCTGGGCAAGACATCTGTGGAGACCCCACCAGTGCAGCCGGCCCTTCCACCAACCACCGTTGCACCCACCACGCAACCGGCGGAACGGCCTGTTGCTAATCGCCCCAGCCCTTTCGAATGGAGTGAGAGAGCCAAAGCGCAACGACTGACACCCCCCTCCCCTGCCGCTTCGACATCGGGTTCAGCGGACCGGGCCAAGCCGTTTTGGCGCGTGGTCGTTTACACCTACGCAAACGCTCAGTTAGCCCGAAACAAAGTCGCGAGCATCAATCAACAGTCTCCAGAGTTGCACGCCGAGCTGCTAAACCCGAGTGGTGCAGCCTCGCATATAGTCGTGGTTGGCGGGAAGTTGAACCGTGACCAGGCATCCAAGCTTCGCGGAAAGATTCTAGCGCAAGGCTTTCCAAAAGACTCCTACATCCAGAACTTCCCGCAGTAGCTGAGGCGAGGCAGTGTTTCCCCGCTCGTCAGCTAGCGCATGCGTTCCAGCCCGGCATACTTGTATGCAGTCTCAGTGGGGCAGGCATTCTTGCCCAATGCCACTTACTTTATTGCGCCCAGTTCCGGTAAGCGCTTATGACGGAAGCGGTTGCGGATGTTTCGGTTAAAATAGCCACCTTTGGACGGAGCCGCGAGAAGTTCCTGAT
>JBBSHP010001025.1:0-2269 GCA_038232555.1 Bryobacterales bacterium | reverse complement strand
GGGCGGGGAACGGGCCGAGGCGTTCAATGTACTCCTGCAGACGTGAGTCCAGTCTCGCGGTGAGTTCACTGTCACCGTCGCGAAGAGCGCGGTCCATACGCGCCATGAGTTCAGGGATGGCGCAGGCTACTCCCGACACTGCGCCATCCGAACCAGCTGCACGAGCTTTCGCGTAGAGCCGGTCGTCGCCCATGAAGAGCTTTAGACCGCTTCGAACCGGAAGGTTTGCCAGTTGTTGAAAATAGTTCCAGTCGCCGCTGGAGTCCTTCATCCCGGCGAACAGCCCGCTATCCAGAAGCCGTGCCGCGGTGTCGAACGCGATCTCATTCGAAAAGCAGGGAATGTTGTAGAGGTAGACCGGAACCAGCTTGTTGACCACCTCGGCGAATCGGAGAAGGAAGCACTCAATGGATTCCTGATCGTAACGGAAGTAGTAGGGAGGCATGATCAGCACCGCGGCAACACCCGCGTCGGCTGCTTCCTGCCCGAGCACGATGGCCCCGTCCAGCGTGGAGTGGCCGACGTTCACCAGCAATGGCAAGCGGCTACGCTTCACGGCAAACTCCAGCATCCGGCTGCGGTCTTCCAGCATGAAATGCAGGAACTCGCCGGTGGACCCCAGCAAGGCCACACCATCGACTCCGCCCTCGTGCAGGAAATCGATAAGCTCCAGGGTCGCGCCCAGATCGATGGAGTGCTCCTGCGGGCGCCTGGGCGTAACGGCGGCAGCGATGATCGGACCGAGCGCTTTGTCCTGGGTGTGGCTCATGCTAAGTGTGCGGTTCGGTCCCGGTCAAAGGGTATAGAATGGAGAGCACTGGACTGAGTGGTATGGATCCAAAACATGGAGGGCGAATTGACTAATATATCCCGAAGATCGTTTCTAGAGAAATCGAAGCTCGCGAGCGCAGGTGCCGCAGCGTTCACAATTATCAAACCCGAGTTGGTTCGGGGAGCCGGGAAGGAACAGTTGAAAGCCGGTTTGGTCGGCTGCGGGGGGCGGGGAACGCAGGCCGTGGTGGACATGATGCGTGGGACGGAAAACATCAACATTGTGGCCATGGGCGACATCTTCGAGGACAAGCTGGAAGCCTCACTCGCCAAGGTTCGCGGCCAGAAGGATTACGACAAGTATGCCGATCGCATCAAAGTGGACCCCGAGCACCGCTTTGTCGGCTTTGACGCCTACAAGAAAATACTCGCATCCGACATAGACATCGTCATGCTGGCTACGCCCCCAGGCTATCGACCCATGCACTTTGAGGCGGCCGTGGCAGCCCGCAAGCATGTGTTCTGCGAGAAGCCGTTTGGGACCGATCCGGTGGGTGTGCGGCGCTTCATGGCCGCCGCGAAAAAGTCTGAGGAGTTGAAGCTCACCGTGATGTCGGGGGCGCAGCGGCGCCATGACACCAATTACATGGAGACCATCAAGAAAATTCAGGATGGCGCCATCGGCGACGTGCTGGCGACGTATGCGTATTGGGTGGGGCGTCCGGTAATCCAGCAGAAGGCGGGCCGCGATCCGAAATGGGGCGACATGGCTTGGGAGCACCGCAACTGGTATTCGTTTGTGTGGATCTGCGGCGATCAGATTGTTGAGCAGCACCTGCACAACATCGACGTGTCGAACTGGGTGATGGGAACGCATCCCGTAGAAGTAGTCTCGACCGGAGGCGCCGTGTGGCGTCCGCGCGAGGAGCTGTACGGGAACATTTACGATCACTTCAGCTCGGATTTTGTGTACGCCAAGGGGGTCCGGATGTCGAGTTACTGCCGCCAATTTCCGGAACCCGCTGCCATGAACGTGAGTGAGATGATCTTGGGTACGAAAGGCCGCAGCAACGCGAAGGATCTCGGAGCCAATGCCAAGACGGTGCCGTATGTCGCCGAACATACGGCGATGGCCGCCAGCATCCGCGGCGACGGACCGTACGTGAATCACGGCATGATTGTCGCGGAAAGCACCATGACTTGCATTATGGGACGTGAGTCGGCCTACTCGGGCCAAAAGATCACGTGGGACCAGATCATGGCCTCGCAGCTCGATATGCAGCCCAAAGCGTTCGACTACGACCTGAAGATGGAACCGAGACCGTTTCCGGTGCCGGGCACTTACAAATTCGTATAGACTAGTATAGCGTATCACTTAAACATATCCATGTGATTATGTTTTCTGATAAGCTTGCCGTGTGGCGAGTCTATCAAGACATTCCTGTCTCTTTCTGACCGATGCCGAAAAGCAAACGCTGGATCGGTTGCGGAACTCCCG
>JBBSHP010001024.1:0-2273 GCA_038232555.1 Bryobacterales bacterium | reverse complement strand
GGACGTCTCGCACGAGCTGCGAAGTCCTCTGGCGCGTTTAGGAGTGGCAATCGAACTAGCGCGTTCCGAGGAGCACCGCGAGGGCTCCCGTGATGAAACTATGGACCGCATCCAGAAAGAGGCGGACCGGCTAAATGCGCTGGTGGGCGAACTGCTGCAAGTGACCCGCGCCGAGGGCGATCCTTTACAGCAAAGGACTCAGGCGATTCGTTTGGACGAATTGCTGGCCGACCTGGTTTACGACAGTTCGATCGAAGCGGAAGCGAAGCAAAGCGAGATCAAGCTGCGGGCGCCCGAACCGGTCACGGTAGCGGGAGACGAAGAACTGCTACGCCGCGCGCTCGAGAACGTCTTGAGAAATGCCATCCGCCATGCGCCTTCGAACACGCCGGTAGAGATTACGCTGAGTGCTACGGAGAATTGGGCGGAGATCCGGGTTCGCGATTACGGGCCGGGCGTGCCGGAAGAGTCGCTCGCCCGAATTTTCGACGCTTTCTACAGGGTGGATTCCGACCGCAACCGTGCCA
Source organism: Bryobacterales bacterium (assembly GCA_038232555.1). Lineage (GTDB taxonomy): Bacteria > Acidobacteriota > Terriglobia > Bryobacterales > Bryobacteraceae > JBBSHP01. Next base: position 1,746 of record JBBSHP010001024.1, on the reverse strand, counting down.
GCGGTGGAGTGGGCCTAGGCTTGGCCATCGCTCACCGCTCGATCAACCTGCATAAAGGGAAATTGCAGGCTAGCAACGCGCATCCAGGATTGCTGGTTACGATCGGGCTGCCGCTGAGCCATGCAGTGGCCCAGAGCGCTTCCCGGTCCGCAACTCCAGAATCAGCCGCATCACCAGCTGCTCGATAACGTTTGCAACTTCGCGGAACACTTCTTCGCTTTGTCCTACCGGATCGTAGACTTTCCAGTCTTCCACAGGAATTCTGGCGGCCGGCAATTTGCGTCCGGACATGTTGATAACCAGATCGAACTCGCCGGTGTCAACTTCATTGAGACCCTTGGGGAAGCTCTCGCTAAGATCGATATTCTTCTCCGCCATCACCTTCTTCGTCAGAACATCGACGGTCATGGCGGGACCTAGGCCAGCACTTTGCGCCGAGAGCACATCCGAACCGTATTTGTTGGCAAAGCCCTCTGCCATGGGACTGCGGCAGGAGTTACCGATACACAGGAATAACACGCGAGTTTTGGACACCAGACTCAATTTTAGCGCTGAAGCTTGTCGAGAAACATGCGGTGCACGCTCGCATCCCGGGTCAGCTCGGGATGGAATGTCGCAACGAGATGGCGCCCCTGCTCCACCAGTACAGGATTTCCTTCATACTGCGCCAACACCTTAGCGCCACTGCCGACACGTTTGATGATCGGTGCCCGAATGAAAACCGCCTCTAGATCCCGATCGGATCCATCCCCGTTGCATCCAGTTGTCTTCAATAACGCAATCCGGCTATCAACCTGGCGGCCGTACCCATTCCTTTCGATATCGATGTCCATAAGCGAGAGCGATTCCTGGACTGGGTTGGTCACGTGGGAGGCCAGTAAAATCGCGCCTGCACAGGTGCCGAAGATGGGACGTTCCTGCCCGAACTCGCGCAGCGGCTCCAACAAATTCTCCTCCTTGAGCAGCTTCAGCATGGTGGAGCTCTCGCCGCCTGGCAGGATCAGTCCGTGCAAATCCGCAAGCTGATCAGCCGACCGCACTTCGACAGGCTCCGCGCCCACACGCTCCAGAGCTTTTCGATGGGCCCCAAAGTCGCCCTGAAGGGCGAGAACGCCGACCTTTTTGCGAGCCTCCCCGGCCACTACCAACCTCTGGTCTGCATGAGTTGACCTTCTTTTAGCTGCGCGATGTCGAGGCCCATCATGCCGATACCGAGTTCCTCGCTGGCTTCCAACAGCTTCGCGGGATCGTTGAAGTAGGTGGCAGCTTTGACGATGGCCCGGGCCCGCGCCTCGGGATCGTCGGATTTGAAAATCCCCGATCCGACAAAGACGGCTTCCGCGCCAAGTTGCATGACCAGCGCGGCGTCGGCTGGAGTGGAGATGCCGCCGGCGGAAAAATTTGGTACCGGGAGTTTGCCATCGCGGGCCACGGCCTGAACCAGTTCCAGAGGGGCCTGCAGCTTTTTGGCTTCGGCAACCAGTTCCTCTTTTCCTAGCACGGTGAGTTGTTTCATCTCCTTGACGATGGTCCGGATATGGCGCACCGCTTCGACGATATTGCCCGATCCGGCTTCGCCCTTGGTCCGAATCATGGCGGCTCCCTCCGCGATCCGGCGCAGGGCCTCCCCCAGGTTCCGGGCGCCGCACACGAACGGTACAGTGTAGTCCCGCTTGTCGATGTGGTGTTCCTCATCGGCAGGAGTGAGCACCTCACTCTCGTCGATGTAATCCACTTTCAGCGCTT
>JBBSHP010001023.1:0-2274 GCA_038232555.1 Bryobacterales bacterium | reverse complement strand
GCGTCCAGTTTCCGGCGACCATACCGGTTTGCGGTCCGGCAAACGAGATGCCAGTGTAGTTGGTCTGGTCCGCGGGCGATGGGGTCTTCAGAGCGGCAGGCACTTTCACCCATTCCTTGCCTCCGTTGGTGGTTTCGTAAATAGCTTTTGGATAACCTACTGCCCAACCGTGGCTTTCACTTTGAAACCAGACACGCTCGATGCCCTTGATCGCCTTCAGCTTCTTCCAGGTTCTACCGGATTCATCGGTTCGCCAGATTCCCTTTACCGTTACCATCCAGCCCAGCGAATCATTTAGAAAAAACAACGACACCGGTACTTCTTTCAGCTCGACGTACGACCAGTGCTCTCCGGCGTCACTCGTGACTACGGCCGTCCCCTTCGGCTCACCTTTCTGCTCCTGTAGCACGCCGGCCGCGATGCACCGCTTCGGCGAAGGGCATTGGAGGTCTCGCAGGTCGAGCGACGACTCAAGTTTGTCATGAAAGAACTGGATCTTCCAGCGCTCGGCGCCGTGGCCCAAAGCCGAGTCGAAGGCCGTCAGGAGGAAAAGTGCGAGGAAAAATTGTGCGTGGAAAAATTGTTTCGCGATCTCACCCGCTAGGTCAAGCGTTGTCGATGTCCGGCCCATGCTGCGAATACCATTATCGCCTCGTGGGCCTCTCGCCTATGCACAAGGGCTTTGTTAGACTTTCGGTGAATGGACGAGATGGTTGGACGCGTGGTCGTGATTACAGGCGGCACATCCGGAATCGGGCTGGTCGCGGCTGAGAGGCTGGCAGCTATGGGCGCACGGCTGGTGCTGGTGGCGCGCGATCGTTCCCGGGCAGCGGCGGCTCTGGAGACAGTGCGAAAGGCCGGCCCGCAAGCGGACCATGCCATGCACTACGCAGATTTGTCAAGCATCGCGGAGATGAAGCAAGTGGCCAGTGCCATAGCGGCGGCGGAGCCACGAATCGACGTTCTGATCAACAATGCCGGGGCCGTATTTAGTTCTCGCCTGCTGACAAGCGACGGACTGGAGACGACCTTCGCGATAAACCACATGTCGTATTTCGTAATGACTCTGGGACTCGCGGACCGCCTCCAGACTACGCCCGGAGCGCGCGTGGTGAATACCGCCTCGGCTGCCCACAAACGAGCCCGGCTCGATTTTGACGACCTGCAATCCGCAAAGCGATATCGTGGATTCTCCATCTACGGACGCTCCAAGCTGTGCAATATTCTTTTTACACGTGAGCTGGCGAGGCGTTGGAGGCAGCGCGGAGTGACGGCCAACTGCCTGCATCCCGGCTTTGTCTCAACCCGTTTTGGCGATCAAAGCGGGGGCGTGTTCCAGCGCGTAGTCCGTGCCGCCAAACTGTTCGCGATCTCCCCCGAAAAAGGAGCCGAGACAATTGTGCACCTCGCTTCTTCGGGTTCAGTGGCGAACCTCAGCGGTCTGTACTTCTATCAGTGCCGCCCAATACAGCCGAGCCGGGAAGCTCAGGACGATGAAGCAGCGAAACGCCTTTGGGATGAGAGCGCGAGGCTAGCCAATCTGTAGATTAGGCGCTCCAGCCAGCACTGATTTTGGGATGACGGTGCTGGCTGGGGACCCATTCAAACCCGGCCTGTTCTCAGTTCGCCTCAAGATTCCGGAGGGCGGCAAAGTGGCAGCGCATTCGCACCCCACTGATGAACATATCACCGTGCTGCAAGGGACTTTTGCGGCGGGAATGGGAGCAAGTTCGACGAATCGGCTCTGCGTGATTTTCCGACCGGCTCTTACGTCGTGATGCCCAAGCAGATGCACCACTTCGTGACGGCCAAGGGCGAAACCATCGTGCAAGTTCATGCCATGGGACCATTCGTTCTCAACTACGTTGACCCGGCGGACGACCCCCGCCTGGCTCTGTTCTTTGAAGACTTCCTGGCAAGCTGGGTGCGCGCCACGCCGGAAGCCGCGACCTTCAGCCGAATGCTGCCCAGCGCGGAGCAGGACCGGCTTGACGGCCAACTCAACGAGATCGGAGATGAGGCGGAACACACCCGAATCTCACGAGCAAAAGACGGACTAGCCAGCCTGCGCCAGTTTTTTCGCGAGAAGGTGTCGGGTTAGGAAAAGGTCTCCTAAGAATTGTTGGATTACGAGTTAAACGTCGTTGTAGGGTATGAACCCTATATACTCTACACGTTCCGGTTGAATCGGTTCCGCGGCGTTCAGGTCGGATTCCCGGGCTTGATGACCGATGTCCACCCCCTTCGTAATCAGAAGACGCGGAGAACTACCTG
>JBBSHP010001022.1:0-2280 GCA_038232555.1 Bryobacterales bacterium | reverse complement strand
CGGGTACCTCAGGAACTTGTAATCAAGGTCGATCGCTGCGCCGATGCTTTGAACGTATTAGCGGCCGGCAGGTTTACAGTTGATTCCAGGAAGGACCACCTGGTTATTCAAGGGGCGAACAGTGAGACGGCTCGCGAGGTGAACCACTTGCTCGTCACGAATGGAATTGGTGTACATCACCTGGCGTTAGACTCGGTGACCCTTGAAGCGTTATTTGAGAAGGTCACCGAAACGGTCAAGGCTTGGGACTCGGTATGATGGCGATCGCGTTGGTGTTGGTTAGGACGGAAGCTCTCAAACTGCAACGCACAGTGGCTCTGTGGCTGGCTGTGGCGGCTCCGGTGCTCGCGATAATCCTGCAACTCATCATCCTGTTTGACCGGATTTCTTTTCCAATTGGTGACGCCGGCACCGTGTGGCGGAATCTCCTCCAAAACGGCTGGGGGTTCTGGCTGGGATTCTTCGTGCCGATGCTTGTGTCCTTCGAGGCCGCTTCCCTGGCTAACCTGGAACACCGTGAGAAGCAGTGGAAGCAACTCTTTGCCTTTCCGGTACCGCGGTGGAGTATTTACGCAATCAAGATGCTGTTCTGCGGACTTTTGGTGGGGGCGAGCTTCCTGATCGTGGTACCGGGATTCGTGGGTGATGTTTTGATCTTCAGCTGGGCTCGTGGATTCCCTCTAGCGTCGGCAATTCCCTGGTCCGAAATCGTGAACACGGCGGGCAAAGCATATGTGGCCTCCTGGTTGGTAATCGTTATTCAGAGCTGGCTCAGCGTGCGGTTTGCCGGCATAGCGTCGCCAGTCTGTATTGGCTTCGCCGCATTGGTCATTGGCGTCGTCCTTATTCCATTTCAGAAAGGAAGTTTCTCATCTTGGTACCCGTGGACGTTACCTCTCCGAACTTTTCAGGCTAATCCGCGCGATTTGCACAACACCGCGTTGCCTGCTGTGTTCGGATGCGTCGGCGGTGTGGTGTTAGGCGCGTTAGCATGTAGGGATCTGGCCCGCCGCCGCGAGCTCGGCTAGTTTGCAGCTTGGCGGGTCTGGGCCGGGAAATGCCTGATTTGCAACTAGATCGTCTCGCTCGACCTGCGGGAGTCTGCGGCAACGATTCGAGTCGCCGGCTTTTTTGCCCGTTGTTTCAGCATAGAAATGCAGCAGCAAGCCCAGCCCACACCTGCTATGGCCATGATCACAGCCCCAGGTAATTTTGATTGACGGTACTTGTTTTGTTGGTACGCACTTCAAAGAGAATAGCGCCGCCAAACTGGCCTGTGGGCATGGTGGATCCAGGAATTCAGACCAGGCAATAAGCTAATATTCTGACGGGGTCGCTAACAGGGGAGGTTGATGACAACGACGAGGAAGCAGCACCGTCCGAGGTTCAAAGCGCAGGTAGTAACAGAGCGATCCGGGGCGAGAAAACGCTGAGTCAGTTGAGATCGGTTCAAGGTGCAGCCGACCAGATTGCGAAGTGGAGCAAGTCAGCGCTGGAGCATCTGCCGGAGCTATTCGTGGACGGGGACGTCGTCAGTCTTACTTCGTAGGTGCCTTCACCTTCGTGAATACGTCCGTCCCGGTTCCGTAGCTCTTGGCCCCCTCAAACTGATACCCGTGTTGGACTGTGAGCGTCTTCTGTACCGTCAATTCGTTCCCGCTGGAGTTCAGGTTGTGCACGTAGAGGGTAGTGACGGTCGCTCCTTGGATATTGCGCGTCGTGCCCGTGATCAGCTTGGTCCCTTCCCAGTGCGCCTTGCATTTAATCGGGGCGCCGTCCGTTGCTGACGTGGTGCTCTCGGAACCATCCAGTTTGTAGGTTAAGACCTCCGTTTGGGTGCTGCCTTTCGCCTCGCTCCGCCTGGTCTCGATACTGACCTCTGTTGCGGTCTGTTTGATCGTCAGCGTCACCGGCCCGATGGGCACGGCCTGATGTGCCGACTCGCTCCGGGCAGCATCCATCTTCCACGCGCCGGAAAAGTCGATGGCGCTCTGCCCTGGCGCGGCCAAAGGAAGCGCTAGAGCCAGGACACAAACCAGCGTTATTCGCTGCATCACCCTCTGGTCCCCATGGCTGCCAGCATAGCAGAGCCAGCGCATCAGTCCCGGGGGGAGCGTTCACAAAAATCTTCGACTTTTTCTTTGCTCCTAAACCCTTGTCATCAATAGATTGCTGCCAATCCCAACCCGGCTGTTCCGGATCCAACTGCTCGGGCGCCACCTACAATGAGATCGCTCGACAGATCTCGGAGCAGCCATTGCAAAAGAGGAGGTTGCATTT
>JBBSHP010001021.1:0-2281 GCA_038232555.1 Bryobacterales bacterium | reverse complement strand
CCCTCCTCCCCACCCGACACTCCGCTGCCTACGAACAGGATGCCTTTTGCCGCTAAATCTTTGGTTCTGCGGTTGCTGTCGGGATAATGCGAGTTGCCGCCATCAATGATAATGTCGCCCTTCTCGAGATGCGGCGCCAGGCTCTCGATCATCTGATCGACGGTGTCGCCCGCCTTCACCATTAGCATGACGCGACGCGGCTTCTTGAGGGCTTGCGCCAGCTCCTGGATCGAATGCGTGCCAACTACCTGCGAGCCGGCCGCTTCATTCTTCATAAACTCATCTACTTTGGAGACCGTTCGATTGAACACGGCCACTTTGTAACCGTGGTCGTTCATGTTCATTACAAGGTTCTGGCCCATGACGGCGAGGCCGATGAGGCCGATATCACACTGTTCGTTTGGCATAAGAGATTCCCAATAAAGAATTCTAACGGATCAAGCCGGTCCGAAATCAATTGCAGCGCATCTGCGCATAACTATGCGAGTTTATGTTTTTTGCGGCGCGTCTCTAAGTTGTTGCAGACGCTGGCGTGCGCATCCGGTTTGCCGCTCATCTTGTTACGGGAATACGCTTTTTCTCAAAGATGCGCCACACCTTGGGGGTTGTTGCGTGGCGCGTTTGAAGCTATGAAATTGTCAAAGATCGCGTTCGGGAACGGATTCGCGCAGTTCTCCCGAGCGATTTCAGTTTACTCCTGGGGTAGAGTACTGAGGGTGGAACGGTAGCGGGTGAGCGGCAGGATGTTGATGAGAGGACAAGGCTTAAACGCCAAAAAATAAACTTGGCGGTGTTGTGACTGCCCAAAATTGGGTGATTTATGATCTTGCACGCTGGCATGTCCTTTGGACGGCGACTGTCAGATGGTGCCGGATCTGCCACTTTCCGGTATATAGGACTTTGCTGGCGCACTCAGGTTTGCGGGTAAGATAAAACGTATGGAGAAGGTCGTTCGCATTTTCCACAGCTTCGACGAGGCCGACGAGGCTGACGTTCGCGAGCGACAGTCCATGACGCCCGAAGAGCGAGTTGAGGTCTTTCTCGGGATCCAGCAACGGGGTTTCCGCAATGCCGCTGACGAAAGACTCGCGCGAGTTTATCGAGTGCTTACGCTCGAACAGAGTTGAGTTTCTGGTTGTGGGAGCTCTTGCCGTTTCCTGGCATGGCTTCCCAAGGTACTCAGGCGACATCGATTTTTTCATCGGGGCTAGCCGCGAGAACGCGCTCCGAGTGATCGCCGCTCTGGAGCAGTTCGGATTCGGCGGTCTGGGCATCACTCCAGATGATCTCAGTGCGGAGAACCGCGTGATCCAACTCGGCGTGGAGCCGAACCGAATCGACTTGATGACTTCCATTTCCGGCATTTCTTTCCAGGAGGCATGGCAGTCTCGCGTTGCTGGAACGCTCGGCACTGTCGAAGTGGACCTCATCGGCCGCGAGGCGCTGATCCGAAACAAACGCGCCTCGGGCCGATCCAAGGACCTGATCGATGTCGATGAACTGACCAGGGGCTCCGAATAGTGAGTCAGACGCCGAGCTGATACTCTCATTGCGTTATCGAGCTCCGACTGGCATCCTGTTCCGCTTCCTGCTCCCTCCGGCAGGATCCAGTCGCCGCGTTCCCTAACGGTTGGACCCGGCGCTCCGTAGTATATCGGATTCGTGTTTATTCGCGTTCATTCGCGGCCATGTTTGCGCGTGACCAGCTACACTTTGGAAGCGATGCTCCGAAGGGTAAGGGCCACCCGTTATGTCACCCCTCTGCGTGAGGGCGGCTCGCTGCCTGCCATTGTCGAAGCCGACGACCTCGGCCTGTACGTGCTCAAATTCCGCGGCGCCGGACAAGGACCGCTGGCCCTGGTAGCCGAGCTGATAGCCGGTGAGATTGGCCGCGCACTCGGTCTGAATGTGCCCGAGCTGGTCTTCATGGAAGTGGATGCCGCGCTGGGCCGCACCGAGCCGGACGAGGAGATCCGCGATCTGATCCAGGCCAGCGTGGGCCTGAATCTCGCTTTGGATTATCTACCCGGCTCCACCATGTTCGATCCCGCGGCTAAAGACAAAGCGGATGGAGTGCTGGCTTCCCGAGCCGTCTGGTTCGACGCGTTTGTTACCAACGTCGATCGCACCGCCCGTAATCCGAACCTGCTGTACTGGCACAAGTCGCTCTACCTGATCGACCACGGGGCGGCCCTCTACTTCCATCACAATTGGGAGAACGTGCAGCAGAAGGCTGAATTCGCGTTTCCTCCCATCCGTCAGCATGTTCTGTTGCCCTGGG
>JBBSHP010001020.1:0-2282 GCA_038232555.1 Bryobacterales bacterium | reverse complement strand
CGAGCGCGCCGTCATCCAGGCTCGTGCGTGGCGCGCCGGTGAGAATTGGACAGTGGTTATTCTCGACGGCAAGGAGTCCACGTTTGAAAAGCGCGCTTCGCAGTTCGACTTAATTATCCAGAGCCTTCGGCCCAAGGGGTACAGCAAGGAGACCTTCGCAGGTCGGAAAGCGCTCCCTCTCACTCCGGAGCGCATCACGGAATTGAAAAGTTTCGTGGAAACCTCGATGAAGAAGCTGGACATACCCGGCGCTTCCCTCGCATTTGTGGACGGCGGCCGAGTTGTCTACGAGGGCGGGCTCGGCGTGCGCGAGTTGGGCAAACCGGAGCCTGTTGATGAGAACACGCTATTCATGGCGGCCTCTAATAAGAAGGGTATGACCACGCTCCTCCTGGCCCGCCTGGTGGATCAGGGCAAGCTCCGATGGGATGAGCCGGTGGTGGAAGCCTACCCGAAGTTCAAGCTCGGCGATGCCGGCGTGACACGCCAAGTCCTAATAAAGCATCTGATTTGCGCTTGCACCGGCCTCCCACGCCAGGACCTGGAATGGATTTTTGAATTCAAGAACGCCACTCCCGAAAGCTCGCTGGCATTACTGGGCAGCATGCAACCGACGAGCAAGTTCGGCGAAGTCTTCCAGTACAGCAATCTGATGGCGTCCGCAGCCGGCTACGTCGCTGCACATTTGTACGACCCGAAGAGCGGATTAGGAGCGGCCTATGACAGAGCCATGCACAACCTGATATTTACGCCGCTCGGTATGAACTCCACAACCTTCGACATGGCTCGCGCGCTGAAAGCAAATCATGCCTCGCCTCACGGCGACAACATAGATGGCAAACCACAGGTTGCAGACATGGCCTTCAACTATTCAGTAATGCCGCACCGCCCAGCCGGTGGGGTCTGGACTTCGGCCCACGACCTCATCAAGTACGTCCAACTGGAAATCGCGCGCGGTAAGCTACCCGACGGCACCCGGCTGGTTTCTGAGGAGAACCTTCTGATGCGCCGGCAGCCACAGATCGCAACGGGCGAAAACCAGAGCTATGGAATGGGCCTCAGCGAAGACAAGACTTGGGGCGTTACCGTTGTTCATCACGGCGGTAGCATGGCCGGATTCAAGAGCGATCTGATGTTCCTCCCCGATTATGGGATTGGAGCAGTATTGTTGACGAATGCCGACAGCGGCGGAATGCTGCTTCGCCCGATGATGCGTCGCCTGCTCGAAATCCTGTTTGATGGAAACCCTGAATCGGTCGGAAACATAGATGCCGCCGCTTCGAACTTCAAAGCCAAACTCGCGAAGGAGCGTGAGCGGTTGGTTGTCCCCGCAAATCCCGCATTGGTTGCGAAACTGGCCGGCCGTTATTCAAGTTCCGCCCTCGGCGACATCAGTGTGGTGGCCGATGCCGGCGCGACGAGGTTTGACTTCGGCGAGTGGAAAAGCAAAGTGGCCTCGCGTAAAAACGATGACGGCACGGTCTCGTTCATCACAATCGACCCGACGAACACGGGATTCGAGTTTGTCGTCGCTGACCGGTCCAGCAAGCGGGCACTAGTCACTCGCGACGGCCAACATGAGTACGTTTTCACCGAGCGTTGAGTGGGCGGCAGGACGCGATCAACCCCAGCTAGTCGAACGCGCTCACTCCGCTTGACCGAACAGTCGGCTATGCGCGGCGCGAGACCGAAAGGTGCCGTGGTGTACGACAAGTCGAGCCGTGTGGTCGCCGTCCGTCAGGTCAAGTTCAAGCTATTACTTTTACATGGCCTGGCGCGCCTCGCCTCTGCCTTGTTCTAATCCAGCCCCTTCCATCCTGCTGCCTTCTTCGTCCCCTTCCCTGCCAGGATCCGGTGAATGATCGCAAGGACCTTGCTTCAGTCATGCCCCAGGTCAGCATTCGTAATGCTTCAAGATTCATGATCATGCAAACTCCTCGCCTCTCTCAAATCCCCGCGGTCGAGCTAAGCGCCGCCAGCTTAAACGAAGTACAGCGACCAAAATAACCGTGCATATCGGTGTCAGACTATTTGGCTCCGGTACCTAGAGATGGCGGTGCAAAGCTAACTGGATCTGGAACGACAATCTGGCCGATGGTCAATGGAATTATGGAAATCGGCACTGGCTTGATGATCATGGCGCAGCGAAGTCATGAAGGGGAAGTGCCGTCAAGTTACCACAAATTCCGCTGAATACCCATAAACCTTTAAACGGCAGTAGACCTCGAAGCTTGAACACAGAAGTGGTTACCATTGTTCAACATGAGCGAAATAGAAGCGGT
>JBBSHP010001019.1:0-2287 GCA_038232555.1 Bryobacterales bacterium | reverse complement strand
TGGGGCGCCATGCCATCGTCGCGTTCCCGAACTTTGGGCACTGGACGGTCCGGCTGGCGCATCTCTGGACGGGAGGCGCTCCGAAAACGAAGCTGTTCCCGCACAACTGGTACGATTCGCCGAATATTCATTTTCTCACCGTGCACGATTTTGAATCGCTGGCGGAGTCGGAGGATTGGACGGTGGAGCGCCGCATTTTCCTGCAAGGCGCACGCACCGTTAGCGCGTTTCCGAACCTGATGGCCGAGCTAGCCGTCTTTCTGATTCGGAAGTGAAAAGCTGACGTGGCCCCAGAGCATTGTCTCTCGCTGAGCGAGGCACGCCGCATCGCACTCGCGGCCCAGGGCTTCGACCGGCCACGCCCGCGCGGGCGCATCGGCGCAGAGCACATCATCCGCACCATCCGGCAGCTTGGCTTGCTGCAAATTGATTTCGTGAACGTGCTGGTGCCTGCGCCGTACCAGGTGTTGTTTTCCCGGCTGGGGCCCTATCGACGAACGCTGCTGGACGAAGCCGTCTACCAGCGCGGCGAGTTTACCGAGCAGTGGGCCCATGAAGCTTCCATCGTGCCGGTTGAAATCTGGCCGCTGCTGCGACACCGCATGGAGCACCACCGCATGCGTCCCTGGGGCTTCGAGACTTTTCTCAATGACTCAGATTACTTCAGCTGGGTGCTGGAACAAGTTCGCACACAGGGGCCTCTCACCGCAGAAGATCTTCCGGAGAAAGCAGGCAGCCCCAGCCGGAACCGGGGAGCGTGGGTGGCGACCGTTCAGCGGGCTGTTCTGGAGGGCCACTTCGGACGCGGCACGCTCGCCGTTACGCGACGGCTACCCAACTTCGCGCGCGTGTACGATCTTGCTGAGCGAGTGCTTCCCTCCCAGCATCATGACCGGCAGATAGACCGCCATCAGGCGCAACGGGACCTGCTGCTTCGGGCGGCTCGGTCGCATGGTGTAGGCACTGCGGAAGATTTAGCGGATTACTATCGAATGCCGGTCAAAGAGGCCCGGCCGCCGCTGACGGAGCTGGTCGAAGCCGGGCAGTTGCGCCAGGTCCGCGTTGAGAACTGGAGTCAGCCCGCCTACTTGCATCTTGACGCGCGGCTTCCGAGACGCATCGACGCGAATGCGCTGCTGTCGCCCTTTGATCCTGTGGTCTGGTATCGTCCGCGGGCGCTGCGGCTGTTTCACTTCGAATACCGGCTCGAGATTTATGTGCCGAAAGAAAAGCGCCGGTGGGGTTACTATGTGCTTCCCTTCCTGTTGGGTGACCGATTGGTCGCGCGTGTCGATCTCAAGGCCGATCGCGAGGCCAGTCGTCTGCGAGTGCCCGCCGTATACGTGGAGGACGGCGTGGATCCAAGCGCGGTGGCCCAGGGGTTAGCGGCGGAGTTGATGACTATGGCGGGCTGGCTCGGTTTGGAAGCGGTGGCCGTGGCAGGGCGGGGCACCTTCGCGCGAAAATTGGCAGCGGCCATCCGGGAGATATCCCGGCCCGCCCACTAGCGCGAGTACGGATGGCCGCGCAGCATGGTCAAAGCCCGGTAGATCTGCTCTGCCAGCATCACCCGCGCCAGCTCATGCGCAAACGTCATGGGCGAGAGGGACAGCAGTAAATCCGCCCGTTCCCGCCAGCCTGCTGGCAATCCGTCCGCGCCTCCCACTACAAACACCAAGTCTTGCGCCTCTTCTTCCGCCTTCCCGATCAGCTTCGAAAATTTGGCCGAATCGAACACTTTGCCCGCGGGATCCAGCAGGATCTTACTCGCGCTGGGATGCCTGCTCCACAATTGATACCGATCGGGCTGAATCTCCCGCATCGCGCAGCGAATATAACGTTCGGAGCGCTGCATGTATTCGGCGGCCAGCGCATTGGCATTCGCGTCGCGCTGCTTGCCAATGTAGAACAGGTGCAGCTTCATGGTGCGGCATCCCGCGCGTAGAGTTGAAAGGGCCCCCAGTAATAAGGACGGCTGTAAGTTTTGCCGGAATGAAGCAGCGTCAACTTGGCGGCACGCAGAGCTTCCGCCGGGGGCTGGCCTGTGGTGATCCCGGCATAGAGTTGGTCCATCAGCTTCGGTGTGGATTCATCGCTTACATCCCATAAACCCGCGATGACACTGTGCGCGCCCGCCAGGAAAAAAGCCCAGGTGAAACCGACCAGTCCCTCACCCGCGTAGGTACGTGCGCCGGCCGTGCGGCAGGCCGATAAAGTGACCAGCTCCGCCTGCACCGGGTGTTGCATAACACTGGAGGCAGTCAGCTTATAAGCTGCGGGAGGTCCG
>JBBSHP010001018.1:0-2288 GCA_038232555.1 Bryobacterales bacterium | reverse complement strand
TGCGCCTTGCGCTCCCGGCTTCGCGCTCCGATGCAGTGTGATGATTGAGACCGGAAGGAGCTCGAGGGACAAGGCAAAGATACCGAAGAATTGAGGAACATCGAGTCTCTCTATTCGCAGGAGAACGAGCCCTGTCGCAAAGAGAAGAAGTGCTGCTACCTCCCGGGAGTCCCGTTCGACTGGCTTGGTGCGCAGTAAGGTAAATGCGGCCAATACGTTTACTACCGATACGAGCATGCAAATCAGTAGTAACTTCTTCAGGGCAGGGTCCCCGACGGACGTCATTATTTGTGACAATGGATTGCAGTTAACTAGAGGATACAGAATTAGATTGTTCCAAAGCTGTTGGCCACCGGCTAAGAACCCGAAAAGGATATAGGGGGAGACGCCCAAGGCTAAACCAACGGCCACGTTCCCTCGCGAGGACGCGGGCATGTTCCACAGCAAAGGAATGCTCCCCAGCAGCAAAGCCGGCAAAAGATCGACGCGATAGAGCAACGCCAAGCCAAGGAGTACTCCCCCAATGAATAGATACTTCTTCGAGACCCGCTCGGTTGAAAGTAACCAAAGCGCACTCAGGCCGAGCGCGATCGAGCCTCCCCAGGCGAAGGCAGCTAGTTGTGTTACAAAAAGTAAGCAGCCAGCGAAAAACGCACATCCGAAGGCCAGCGCGTTTCCGCTCCGGCGAAGCAGCGCGAAGATCATCGCGACGATCAGAAGTCGGTAAAGCAGCCCCACGCTCCTTTCAGTGAACATGTTTATTCCGGCCAGTTTGTAGCTGGCGGCCAGAACCCAAAGATTAGCCGGTCCGGAGAAGGTCTCGAAATCACGGTAAGGGATTGATCCGTGCGCAACTAATTCCGGATAAACTAACAGCGCCCCTTCCTCCATCGGCGCAGCGGGCTTCTCGTAAGATGGCCAGAAGCCGAGCGAAACCAGCAACAACAGGGCTGCCAAAATTCCCCATGTCAGTCGCGGGGATGGATGAACAGAAGTTTTGAGGGAGGCCAACGTCTCGGGGTTTTCCAGCGTAGTCGTGGGCATCGATACCATCAGAGCGGCTGCCGTGCCACACCGCTCTGAGGGAGTGGCACAGTGACTCTTCGGACGGACGGGAAGCGAGGAACAGCATGGTTCCTGCTAGCTGCTGCACCGTGGAATTCAGCCACAAATCGACCCGCTCGGTGCGCCGGCAGGCCTTTGCCGACGCCTTTAATCCGCAGAATAATGCTTTTGGTTTTCTGCGCTTGGTGCTGGCGGTGTTGGTCATCTATTCGCATAGCTACCGCCTCGGTGGTTTCGGCTTGGATCCAGTCGCAAAGGTAACCGCAGGAACTTACTCGGTCGGATTGCTCTCCGTAGGAATGTTCTTCGTGCTCAGCGGCTTCTTAATCAGCCGCAGTGCCTTTCGCGCGTTATCGGTCCGATGTTTTCTTTGGCACCGATTTTTGCGCATCTTCCCCGGCTACTGGATCTGCCTGCTCGTGTGCGGGTTTGTGCTGGCTCCGGTCCTCGGACACTTGGAGAACGGGTCGGCTCCCACGCTGTTTTCGGTAGAGCGGAACTCTCCACAGGCATTTGTCTGGCAGAACGCGACCTTGTTCCATTTCCACGATTTCAGCATCAGGGGAATCTTGTCCATCCACCCTGACTCCATCCGCGGACTGTTCGCGCACAATCCAACTCCATCCCTTATCAATGGCTCGCTTTGGACGCTACCGTTTGAGTTCGCGGGTTACCTCGCGATTGCTGCCTTGGCTTTCACCGGAATCCTAAAACGCGCGCGCGCGCTTGTGCTCCTTCTCTTCCTGGCGCTCTCGGGACTTACGTTTTCGATTACCTAAGCCCGGGTCAGTGCTGGGCCTGGTTTCCTTATGTAGGAATGAAACCGCTGGTGATGCTGCTCCTGTATTTCTTCTTCGGCAGTGTCTGCTTTCTATTTCGCGATTGCATCCCGCAGTCCTCGGTAATTTTCGCCGGCTGCCTGCTTAGCGTGGGGTTGAGCTTATGGCTGGGGGCGTTCGGTCTAATTGCGCCGTTTGCTCTTTCTTATATGTGTCTGTGGCTCGCTTTTAAGCTGCGCTTTTCGCGATTCGAAGCCCGAGGAGACTTCTCCTACGGAATTTACATCTACGCCTTCCCGGTGCAGCAGGTGCTCGCATTCCTCGGGGTTCAAGACGGGGGTTTCGCGGCTTACTTCAGCGCGTCGCTGCTCTGCACGGCGGTGCTCGCGTTTCTCAGCTATCGCTTCGTGGAGGCACCGTGTCTCCGTTGGAAGTCGGCTAAAC
>JBBSHP010001017.1:0-2294 GCA_038232555.1 Bryobacterales bacterium | reverse complement strand
GACCACCTCAAGCTGCGCCGGCCCATCTACCGCAAGACGGCCGCCTTCGGTCATTTCGGCCGCACCGAAGAATCATTCTCGTGGGAAGCCACCGACAAATCGGAAGCACTGCGTGACGGCTCGCGCGTCGCCAGCGCCGCAGTCTAAGTCGTAGGAGTGCGGTCGCAGCTACGCGACCGCCAGCTCCAATGCTTCGTTCGCGGTTGGTAGCGCGATGTAGACGTGGAACGCGCTTCCTTTAGCAACTTCACTTTCTACCCGGATTTCTCCGTGCATCAATTCGACCAACCGGCTGGAAATCGTTAAACCCAGACCTGTGCCGCCGTACTTGCGCGTGGTCGAGCCATCTGCTTGTGTGAACGCCTGGAATATCAGGGCCTGTTTGTCGGCCGGGATTCCGATCCCCGTATCCCGGACCGTGAAGTGGAGGTTCGTTTTGCCCGAAGGGTGCTCTTCGGCTTCCAGACTGGCCGAGACTCCACCGTGCGGCGTGAATTTAATCGCGTTCCCAATCAGGTTGATCAGAATTTGACGTACTCTTCCCGGATCGCCACGCACCACCGCCAAGCCTCCGGAAACGATCCGGCACTCCATCGTCAGGCCTTTTCGCTCAGCTTGCGGGGTGAACATCTTGGTGGCTTCTACCAGCAAGGCCGCGGGATGGAAGTCGCACGCTTCGAATTCCATTTTTTGCGCGTCCATCTTCGAGAAGTCCAGTACATCGTTGAGTAGCCGTAGCAGCGTCTCGGCGGAGGTTCGTGAGGTCTCCAGCAGGTCCCGTTGATCGTCGTCAAGATCGGTATCGAGAGCCAACTCCGTCATCCCCAAAATTCCATTCATGGGAGTCCGCAGTTCATGGCTCATGTTTGCGAGGAACATGCTTTTGGTCTCGCTCGCGACTTCGGCCATCTTCTTGGCTGACTCAAGCAGCTTGCGATCTCTGAGAGCCTGCCAGAACTCAGAGTTCAAGTGTCTGCCCTGAAACAGCAGGAAGGCCGTGAAAATGGCGCTCACGAATGCCATGGAGTTACCCTGTTGCTTGCCAATCCACAGATCGGCGGCAATGCACGGCACCACTACTCCGAGTATGTGCAGATTCAAGAGCGGGGTTCGTGGCGTGAGTGAAATCAAAGAGCCCGCGCTCAATCCCATAATGCAAAATGTCAGAAGCAGCGAACTCCAGTTCGAGAACCCGTAAAGTAGATAGGTATAAGCGGTTAGGACCCCCCACCCGCAGGAAACCAGGCCGATGGAAAGGTACAGATACTGCCGCCAGCGTTGCGGACTGAGGCTATAGATTACGTCCTTGCGAATGATGACGAACACGCGGAACACGGAAGCAGCCAGCATGACAGTGGCAAATACAGAAGCCACGATGGGCTCGCTCTTGAAATAATCGCTGCCGACCAGTAGAAATTGGACCATCCCCACGTTCGCCCAAACTCCAGGCAAAGCGCGGCGTGCCAACTCGGCATCCGCCTGGGCAGACAATTCCGGATCTATCTGCACATCTCCCATACCTCTGCTATCGGCACAAATGACTCGGATAATTAATCTAATGGAAAATAGCGGGAGAGGACTGCTGTGACACAAGCGGACAAAGCCAAACTTTTTCGACAGATGCACCAGCGCAAACAACCCGGTGAAGGGCCACTGCTGCTCTTGCCGAACGCCTGGGATGTCGCGAGCGCGCGTGTTTTTGAGGACGCAGGGTTTCCTGCGATTGGGACCACTAGCGCGGGCATCGCGGCTGTTTACGGCTATCCCGACGGCCAATACGTCGGCCCCGAATTGATGCTCGAAATGGTGCGGAGAATTGCTCAGGTAGTGGCGCTGCCGGTCTCGGCGGATGTCGAGGCAGGTTACGACGACACGCTCCTGACGGCCGTGAAGGTGATGGAAGCTGGCGCAGTGGGGCTGAATCTGGAAGACACCGCGGGTGGGCCCACCGCGCTGGTAAGTATCGCCGGGCAAGTTGCCGTGATCCGAGCCATACGCGCTCAGACGAACCTGGTGATCAACGCCCGAACCGATATTTTCCTGGCGGGAATCGGCGATGCTTCTACCCGGTTTGAAAGGACCGTGGAACGCCTGAACGCTTACCGCGAGGCAGGGGCGGATTGCCTGTTTGCGCCGGGGGCCCGCGACGCTGAAACCATTGCAAGCCTGGTCGAATCGGTGAAAGGACCGCTCAATATTTTAGCCATAGCCGGAACTCCCTCAATCGCGGAACTCCAGCGGCTCGGAGTGGCCCGGGTCAGCATCGGCTCCGGTGCAATGCGGGCAACACTCGG
>JBBSHP010001016.1:0-2296 GCA_038232555.1 Bryobacterales bacterium | reverse complement strand
TCGTGCTGGTGTGGCGTCTCGATCGCTGGGGCCGGTCAGTGACAGACCTGCTGGCAACGCTTCAGGAACTGGAGCATCTCGGAGTTAGGAAATGTCTAGGAATAACCTAATCAGGCGGGAGGGCTTCGGGGCTGGATTTCGTAGTTCCAATCGCCGTGGAACCTGTCGCGCCGGATTTTGATCTGTGCGAGTTCCCGATCGGAGACTTTGAGGCCCGGCTGATAGGATTCCGTATTTAACTCGGCATGAACCTTGAGGCCAGTTGAAGTGGTGGTCGCGGCGATGAGACTGACGATAGTCTCGAAGCTTCGCAGAGGCTTGCCGCGCCAGTTCTGGCTGATGTACGAGAAGAGTCGATGCTCGATCTTGTTCCACTTGCTGGTACCCGGCGGGAAATGACAGACAACGATCCGCAGACCCGTTTCGTCGGCCAGTTTTTGCAGTTCCAGCTTCCAAAGCCGTAACCGGGAACCGTTGCTGCCTCCCGCATCGGCGGTGATCAGCAGGCGTGTCGCTTGAGGATAGGTTGGCTGGCCCATGGATCGCCACCAACGCCGGATGGTCTCGACGGCAAACTCGGCAGTGTCGTGATCCATGCCCACGCTTACCCAACCATTGTTGCGGCCCAGGTCATAGATGCCGTATGGAGTGGCTCGCCCCAGTTCCGGATCCACGAAGTCGTGGACGCGGACCTTTTCGGGTTCGCCCTTCGGCCGCCATTCCTGTCCGTTATTCTTGAAATCTCCCACCAACTCTTTCTTTTTGGTGTCCACGGAGATCACCGGCTGGCGCCGTTCCAAACACCATTTCACCTTCCCGTTCAGATGCTCGAACTGAGCGTTGCGGTCGGGATGATTCGTCCCTTCTTTGGTCTTGCGGTTGGCCTGCAGGCTGTAGCCCAATGCGTGCAACAGATCCGCCACCACCTGATGGCTGATCCGATGCTTCATCCGCGCCAGTTCGGCGGTCAACTGGCGGACGCTCTTACACGTCCATCGCAAAGGCGCTTCCGGATCGCCTCGCGTAGTCGATTCCAGCAGGCGTTGCAGATCGGACTTCAACGACGCATCCTTGTCTACCGCCTTCTTCCGCCCACCGCCTTTCCGGCGGACGCGGCCCGGCGCAAGCAATGCGGGATCTTTCAACTCGGCTATCCCCTGCCGTATTACAGAACGCGAGATGCCGGTCGCTTTGGATACAGAGGAAATCCCGCCTTTGCCAATCGCCTGACTCTCCGCAGCTGCTACTAAACGCCGTGTCCGTTCGTCCAGAATCGGCTTCAAGGCTTCGTAGCGTGCAGTGATCGCAGCGATATCGGCCACTGTCCCAACTATACGTCAAAACATTTCTATATGGGAATGTTATTTCTAGACAGTGCCTAAGCTGGCGATCATGGGCGGAAGCAATGGGGGCTTGCTGGTGGGCGCGGTGCTGAACCAGAGGCCAGACCTGTTCGCGGCCGCGATGCCCGCCGTAGGGGTGATGGATATGCTGCGATTCCAGAAGTTTGGATTCGGCACGCAGTGGGTGGGCGAGTATGGGTCGGCTGAGAATGCGGAGGATTTGCCGGTGCTGCGGGCTTATTCGCCCCTGCATAACATTCGGAAGGGCGTGCGGTATCCGCCGACGCTGATCACAACGGCGGATCATGATGATCGCGTGATGCCGGGGCACAGTTTGAAATACGCGGCCACCCTGCAGCAGGCGCAGGAAGGGCCGGCTCCGGTTCTGATCCGGGTGGAAACGCGGGCGGGACACGGAGCGGGGATGCCGACTTCGAAGCGAATCGATGAATGGGTTGACCGGTTAGTGTTTTTGAAGAGTGCTTTGGGGATGGAATAGAGGGGTTAGGCCGCTTTCGCAAAGGCTGAAAGCCGGACCCCGTTGCTCGATGGAATTACTGTGTTTCAGCAGATCCCAACGGACGACAAGAACTTCGCCATCGTCGAATAGGTCCGCGTTTAAAGACACAATTCAGGCAAGATGGTAAGAAGCTGCCCTGGAGACATTCTGCCGATCAAACCCGCTCACCCAGACCCCGGTTCCCTGGAACTCACCCCTGAGGAAATGCGCCGCTTCGGCTATCGTGTCATCGACCTGCTGACCGATCACTTCGCAAACATGAAGCAACAGCCGGTGGGAGCAAAGGCGGACCCGTCCCGCATCCGCCCTCTTCTTGCGAACGCCCCGCCCGACGGTCCTGGGAATCCACACGCTCTGCTGGATTTCCTTGAGCGCGAGATTCTCCCCAACAACCTGAAAGTGGATCATCCCCGCTTTTTTGCCTTCGTTCCGG
>JBBSHP010001015.1:0-2314 GCA_038232555.1 Bryobacterales bacterium | reverse complement strand
GGCGCCGATGTCCACAACTACGTCGCCAGCGTTTATCTCTGGCAGGATGAGCGGCAATGTCTGGAAATCGTGCTGGAGCTGGCCTTTCTCTTCTACCCATTTGGATATGTGCGTGTCGCCGTTGATTATCCAGTGGCCGGCCGCGGTTTGACGAATGTTTGTCGCACCGTTGTCCGCACCTCCACTCGACCCTTGCGCTTGCGCGCTACTACCCGAGTTTCCACGGCTGGCCCCTAACAGCGGAATTCCAGGGTCATTTAACGGACTAGCCAGAGGCGATCCGGCTTCCTCCGGGTTGCTATCCCGGAGCGACTGCGACAAGATGTTTTCCAAGCGCGCGCGAACCTCTGGGGTTAGCGGGTCATGGCTCCAGAGCTGGACCGCAACCGGATCGGGTAATGGTTCGGTGATCGTGTTGCGCCAAATGAAATCGTTGCGTGCCCGGCTGTAAGCTAGGGCGCCGAGCGCGTTGAACTCACTGAACTCCCGGTTGGGGGCTGACAGGATGTAATCGGTCAGCCTGACGCCATGCTTTGCCATACAGAACGCCGAGAGCGCAAGGTGCAAGTGCCGCGGAATCATTACTGGCAGGCGGCGCATAAACTCAAACTCGACCGGCTCACCGAGAAACTTTTCTATGATGGGTTGCCAAGGTGCCTGAATGGCGTTGTACGGCGTCATCGGCCAGACAATCTTGCCATCCCCAATGAATGTCTGCGGCGTCACTGGCGCGCTCAGGAGCGTGTCGGAGTCGATGTGCAGGATGTAGTCGGCATCGGTGAACTCGTGCGCGCCGGCTTTGATGGCCTGCTGGTAGAGGTAGCCGTCGCCGTTTTCGATTGTCTCGATCACGTGTATCGGCCAGGTGCGGTCGCTAACGACCGCTTTGCCCTTGGGAACCACGATGACGATACGGCGGAAGCCGGTCGCAAACTTCTCAATCGAGCGCAGGCAATAGCCGAGCAGGTCGTAGTCGGGCGGGTAGCTTTTGATGAAGATGTCGCAAACTGCGACGGGCTGTTCAAAAGCCGTTTTGATAGGTAGGGGGTCAAAAGTGTTGACAGGCTGTGGATTGCGCTTGGCGCGCAGAAGAGGGTAGAGGGAACCGCTCTTGTCGGCATGATAGAGGGCAATATTGGGTTTAAACGCGAGGATTTCCCGCTCCACCTGCTCCCAGTCGGCGAAGCTCGCGTGTTTCCAACTGTGCAAAATCAGTTCGCTCTTGTGAAGCTTCGGGAGGATTTGGGGAGCGGCGGCAACATCCCACGCGGTATCAACCGTGAGGAGGGCGTTGCCTGCGTGCGCAGTCATCTTGCCTGGGTATATTCCCACCCCCGATCCGTGATCTGGAACGTCAAGTTCCTTTGTGTGGACTGAAACGAAGTCGCCCAGGAACATCTTGCCGGCGGATCGCGCTACGCCGTATTCCGCCACGAGTGCCGCAATCCATCCCTCATGCCACGGTACCACGTCTGGTTCCAGCCATAGGAACGGCTCGGGATGGCCGGAATACTCAACGGCTTTGCAGACTTTTTTGAATGCGTTATTTGGCGATTCGGGCCATTTTTGATAGACATCGTCCGTTATCACAAACTCCTCCACTGAATCGAATCCAATATTCTCAAATGGCCGTTCGGTGGTCGTTTGATCGCGCGCGACGAGCATCCGATGCCCGGCAAGTCCCCCTAGTTCCTTCATCCAGACCGCCAGCCGCTCGGCTTGGTCTAAATCCCCCTTGTAATACGCGATCGCTAGGAGCATTGCTCTCTCCAGTTATGTAGATATTGCGAGGCGTGTATTACTCGGCCTTTGTGGGCGGCTTGGGCAGCGGCATCCAATGCGTGTAGGTTCTTGCGGTCATTCCAGTGCTCTCGTGCCACGCGATGTCCGGTTGGGACATTGGTTCGGCCCACACGAGCACAGGGGTTCCGTCACGCGGCAGAGTCTCTATCGGCTGCCACGTAGCCGCCCATCCACCTGCTGGAGCCAACGAGGGGGAAGCGTCACGCTCTCCCTGCTGGCCACGGTCACTTTCTATCTCACATGCCTTGCAACGGTCTCCCAGATATTGTCCGTGTTTTGTGCAGCCTTTCCACATTTTCAGTTTTCAGAGTAAGCAGGCGGAGAGACCATCCCTTTGTTCAGGATTTTCACGATTGCAGAGCGCGCAATGCCTTTCGGCTCCCAGCGGCCTTGAGACCAATCCTGCAAGGTGCGCAGACTGATTGGCGCGCCGAGTTCCTTGGATAGGTATTCAGCGGCGGCAGCCTGTGTCCAACGCTGCCGCTCGCGCCAGGATGTGATGAGGGCGGAG
>JBBSHP010001014.1:0-2316 GCA_038232555.1 Bryobacterales bacterium | reverse complement strand
CGCCCGCGCCGGGTCTGCTGCAACAGTTCACGCTGTCAAGACAACTTTACGACGATAGCGTAGCTGCAGCGAAAGCCCTGGAACAGCTTCGCACTTTGCGTACCCAACTCGCGAACTTGCGGGGACGTGTCGGCCAAGGCCCCGCAGGGACAGCCATCGCGGCACTCGAACAGAAGGCGTTGGCGATCGAAGGGACCGAACCTGGGCGCGGTGCAAGGGGCGCCCCTCCGGGTTCCGATACGTTGACCAGCGTCAATGCCGACCTGGGTCTGCTGATGCAGTCCCTGCAGGAAGCAGATGTCGCGCCAAACACAGCGTCGGTCGCCGCTGTCGCCGAACGGAGGGCCGCTCTGTCCAAGTTGATGCAGCGCTGGTCTGCGCTTAAGGCGAGCAATTTTGTCAGCGTCAATGAACGCCTGAAGCAGGAGAATTTGCCAGTGGTGCAGTGGTAGCACGGCCGCCCGCCGAAGCCTTAGCCTTTGTACGTGATAGGATCGAACCATACAGGACCAACCCATGAGATGGATTCATCTGGCATCTTCTACGCTTCTCTTTAGCACCTTCCTGTGCTGGGGCGAGCCAGTCCAGGCTTTGCGATTCGAGGGTATGTGGAAATTGAACGGCCCCGATGGCCTCAAATCGAAACTGGAATTTCAGGTCAAGGGCGAAAACATCGACGCAACTTACTTCCATCCCTTTCCATCCACGCTCTCCGACATCCAGATCCAGGGCGATCAGTTTACCGCCACCTATCTGGATGAGCTTGCGTCCACCAGGACGGTCACAGCGCGCCTGCGCGGCGCCACGCTGGAACTAATCGTCGAACCGCGCGATGGTCAGCTTCCCATTCTATATGCAGGTTCCAGAATCCCACCCGACCCGGCCCGTGGCACACACCAGCGCGCCGGAGGCAGTTTCAACACATCGGGCAAGAGCGCGAATGGCGAGTTCGTTTTCAATGGACACAGCGTAGTGTTCTCTGGGGGCATGGAAGGGAACTGCGTTTCCGGGTCCTTTGGAGCCGACGGCAAAGCCCATCGATGAATGGCTGCCTGGCGATATCGAAGTCTAAACCGTAGAACGCCCCATGCAACGGGGCAGGAGGCGAACGTGAACTTCTCACGCAGAGACTTGACGCTGTTACTGCCCGCACTAGCCGCGGCCGGCAGTTCGGCGCAGAACGCGACCTTACCGTCGAAGAGCTATCCGTTTGACGACTTGAAGGTGAATGCTAGCGGGGCCAACAAGACTCGTCCCGTGCTGAATGGCCAGACCCATTCCGGATCCAATGTGGAAGTGCACCTGACCGAACTTCCGCCGGGCGGAGCACCCCATCCGCCTCATCATCATTTGCATGAGGAGATGATCCTCATCAAGGATGGAACCATGGAGGTGACCATTTCCGGAAAGGCCACCACGCTCGGCCCCGGTTCGGTCGCATACGTAGCCTCGAATGAAGAGCACGGCTGGCGCAATGCCGGAAACACTCGCGCGCTGTATTTTATTATTGCCCTGGGCGGCGATAAGTAGCGCCCACGCGATAACTCACCAGTAAGTTAAAGGCCATTCAGTTACCGCGTAGCGACAGAGTATTTACATCCAAGTTAGTAGTTTCAGCGTTTACTCCTATAGAAGAGTAACTTCAAATTAGGAGAAACATGAAAAACACACTTTCCCTCGCGGCACTCACCTTGAGTCTCGCTTTTAGCAGCGTCGCGGCGATGAAGGATCCCATGGTCGGCGGTGCAAAAATGTACCCTACCAAGAACATCGTCGAGAATGCGATGAATTCGAAAGACCACACCACCCTGGTAGCCGCCGTCAAAGCAGCGGGCCTGGTAGAGACTCTGGAAGGCGCCGGCCCATTCACAGTCTTCGCTCCCACGAACGAAGCGTTTGCAAAGCTGCCCGCCGGTACGGTGGATAATCTCGTGAAGCCCGAGAACAAGGACGCCCTAAGCAAGATCCTCACTTACCACGTAGTCTCCGGCCGTGTAACTGCCTCCGATCTAAAACAGCAGATCAAAGCGGGCGGCGGCACAGCGACCCTCAAGACAGTGAATGGCGAGAACCTGACCGCAATGATCACCGGCGGCAAGGTTCAGATTAAGGACGAGAAGGGGAATGTTTCCACCGTCACTATCCCCAATGTGTACCAGTCCAACGGCGTGATCCACGTTATCGATTCAGTATTGATGCCGTAATCGGGAGTTTTAGGTTGTGAACCGGGCGCTTGCTTTGCGGCAGGCGCCCTTTTGTTTGTGTGCCGAGCATGTTCGACAGCTCGAAGGTGAAAGTCCTTTTGACAACCTGATG
>JBBSHP010001013.1:0-2317 GCA_038232555.1 Bryobacterales bacterium | reverse complement strand
TCAGCACGGTCATGGACTGAACCGCATCCACTCCTAAGCGGCTCTGGAAGGTGCCTGTTAGCGGGTCGGTGATATTGAAACCATCCAAGGTGTAAAGCACCTGCTGTTCCGATCCACCGTTCACGTGAATGCCTCCGCGGGAGTCTTGAATCACACCGGGAAGGACGCGCATGGAGTTCCGCAGATCGTTATTGGTTTTGTACGGCACCTCTAAAAGCTCTGCACTGGTCAGGCGCTGTTCCGGCGTGGTCCGATCCATCTCAATTATGGAGGAGATGCCGGAAACATCCAGCGATTCCAATCGGTCGCGCACACGGTTCAATACCAGGCTGATGTCGTTCGATCCTCTATCGATCTGAACTGTCCTGCCACGCAAGTCAAAATAACCCGGTAAGGCAACGCGTAAGGAGTATTTGCCCACCTGGGGGACTTCCAGGGTAAACGCGCCAGTGGGGTCCGCGAAAGCCCGCCGTAGCCGCCCCTCGATATCCACCGTGACCTCCGCGCCCGGTAGAGGAGCGTTGGTCTCATCCACTACATGGCCGTGAATACGGGGTGCGCTCGCGGCAGTGTCCTGCGCAAGAGTAGATAGGGCGAACGCACCTAGAGCGGCTGCTAGCTTCCAGCCAGTCATTCGCTCCAATATACAATACGGGGGTGAAGCCTGGAAGAGCTCTTTGCACCATTTGCCTAATTTTGCCGGGATGCTTTGCCCAAACAGGCGCTCCGCATTTGAGCAATCTCAAGCAGCTAACTTCCGGCGGGCAGAATGCCGAAGCGTACTGGGCTCCCGACGGCAAGCGTATTATCTTTCAATCGACGCGCGACAAACTGGAATGCGATCAGATCTTCATCATGAGCGACGACGGCTCAAATCAGAGGATGGTCTCGAATGGGCAGGGGCGTACGACGTGCGCTTATTTCCTGCCGGATAACCGGCGCATCCTGTATGCATCTACTCACGAAGGCGACGCCAAGTGCCCCCCGGCAGCGGATCGCAGCAAGGGATATGTGTGGGCGGTGTATCCGAGTTACGACATCTACCTCGCCAGCGACGATGGCAAGATCCTGAAAAAGCTCACGGACGCGCCGGGCTACGACGCAGAAGGTACGGTCAATTTCAAGACGAAAAAAATTGTCTACACTTCGATGAAGTCCGGGGACCTGGATCTCTGGGAGATGGGCACGGACGGTTCGGGCAAGAAGCGCATCACAACAGCGGTAGGCTACGACGGCGGCGCAGTGTTCTCGCATGACGGGAAAAAGCTGGTCTGGCGATCAAATCACCCCACTACACCGGATACTCTGAACCGCTATAAGGCGCTGCTTGCCGATAACCTGACCAGCCCCATGAAGATGGAGCTTTTCGTTGGGGATGCGGATGGCCGAAACGCCAAGCAGATCACCGATTTCGGGTGTGCCAGCTTTGCTCCGACGTTCAGCCCCGACGATCGGAAAATTGTATTCGCATCGAATCAGCACGATTGCGATGGCCGCAAGTTCGAGCTTTACATGTTGAACACGGACGGCACCGGTCTGGAGCAAATCACAGATTTCGGGGGCTTCACCTCGTTCCCTGAGTTCTCGCCGGATGGCAAGAAGCTGGTGTTTGCATCCGACCGGAATGCAAAGGAGCGGTACGAATTCAACATCTTTACCGCCGATTGGAAATGGTAAGGCGACTGCGATGTGGGGCAGCCACTCTGGTCTGGCTCCTGCTGCAACTCCGGCCACTGTTGGCGCACGATTTGTATCTGATGCCTGCCAGTTTTTACGTCACGCCAGGTGAGCGCATCGTGGTCTCTATCAATAACGGCGACTCATTCCCGCAAAGTGAAGTAGCGCCGCAGGTCAATCGCTTGCAGGATACAGACCTGATTACTCCGACGGCCATCTATAACATGACCAGCGTGGGAGTGAACGGAAAGAGTGTTCAAGGGGAGGTAAACATTAAGGCGAAAGGCACCCTGATCCTAGCTGCTCGAACCATCCCGGCGTACATCGATCAGGAGCCCGGAAAGTTTCGCGATTACCTAAAGCAAGAGGGTCTGACGGATATCCTCGCGCAGCAACAGCCGGAGCAACTCGCCCGCGAACGTTACAGTGAGTACGCCAAGGCATTGATCCAGAGCGAGGCGAGCGACGAATTTTCTTCGCATGTGGTGGGCTTCATGATCGAAATCATCCCTGAGAAGAATCCATTCACGCTGCATGCGGGCGAGGAACTGCCGATCCAGGTTCTGGTACGCGGCAGACCTGCGGCGGATCTACAAATCGAAGCTGCAAGAGCGCAGAGCGGCCCGGCGGAAGTGAAAGT
>JBBSHP010001012.1:0-2326 GCA_038232555.1 Bryobacterales bacterium | reverse complement strand
TGGCGGCTGAAGAGACCGTTGAACCGCAGCTTGTCAGTGGCAACGTAATCGCCTTTGATTGCATACACGGCCTGATTTTCACCAGGAGTACGCGTTCCATTATTCACCCCCAGAGTGTTGTTGAAAACCTGCGATGGATTGTCAGGCAGCGGAATGTACTTCAAGATCGTGGACGCGATCGGATTGATGCGGTTGGCGCAAATTACATTCAATACGCCATTGCACTGCAGGCGCGTCCGCTGATTCGCGTCGGCGATCAGATTGCCACTCGCATCAAACGGATCGTAGAGCGGAATGACCGCTCCGGAGGAGTTGGTGTAGCGGCGGAAGTCCCCGTTGCGGATCTCAGGTATGGGCAGACTAATCAGACCGGCGTTCGCGATATCCTTGGCGCGCGACCGCTCGCCGGAAAAGAAAAAGAAAGCCTTGTTGCGTCCATTGAATAATTTGGGAATCCAGACCGGCCCACCGATGGTCGCCGCTTCCAGGTTCTGCCGGTGGATCGTGTACGACGGGTTCGAATAAAAGAATCCTTGCGCGTTCAGATCCTCATTTCGAATACCGAGGAACGCCGTCCCATGGAAATCGTTGGTCCCTGACTTGGTCGTGTAGTTCAAAACACCGTTCGAGGTGCGTCCAAACTCGGCCGAATATCCGCCGGACTGGACTTTAAACTCTTCAATACCTTCGGCGCTCACTACTCGCATGGC
Organism: Bryobacterales bacterium; assembly: GCA_038232555.1. Taxonomy (GTDB): domain Bacteria; phylum Acidobacteriota; class Terriglobia; order Bryobacterales; family Bryobacteraceae; genus JBBSHP01. Next base: position 1,616 of record JBBSHP010001012.1, on the reverse strand, counting down.
CGGATCGTTACGGCGCTCACTCATCGCCTCACCGCCGTCCAGCAGCATGCTGTTTCCAAAGGCTTGACCACCGGCGATTCTGGGCGCGCCGCCGGTTGTATCCGGATCGCCCGTGATGCTGGCATTCGCTCCCGGAGTCAAAAGAGAGAACGCGATGTTACTCCGCAGGCCACCGTTCAGAAATAAGGGAAGATCCTGGATCTGCTTATTTGTAATCACCTTTCCGAGGTCGCTTCGGTCCGTTTGGAGCAGCGGGGCCTGTGCCTCCACGCTGACGCTTTCCGTCATGGCTCCGATTTGCAGGGCCACATCCACACGGGAAGAAGTGTTGACGTTGACGACTACTTCAGCAACGTCGGCCTTCCGAAATCCCTGCTTTTCCACGGTCAGCCCATACTTGCCGGCGGGCAAATAAATAAACGTGTAGCTCCCATCGCTCGCAGACACCGTAGTCTGCGACAGGTTGGTAGTCGGATTTTTCAAAACGACAGCGGCTCCTGAAATCGCAGCCCCTGAAGAATCTGTTACGGTTCCGGCAATGGTCCCCCGATCCTGCGCCAGTACACAGGAAGCGATAAGACTGGAGAGAAGCATCGTTCGACGTAGACTTGTAAGCACTCTAACCTCCCACGGTTGTGTCCGGATCAACAATCATTCAATGCTACTCCAATAATGGGGGTGTGTGCGGCATGTTCAGCACATCCGAAGCCGGTATTTGATAAACTGAAATTTCTACCCCGAGGAGCAATAACTGTTATGGCGAAGGTTTGTGAAGTGTGCGGGCGCGGTCCGCAGTTTGGAAATAAGGTGAGTCACGCCCACAATGTGACCAAGCGCCGGTGGAATCTGAATTTGCAAGAGGTTCATGCCATGGTAAAGGGCGCAGGCAAGCGCATTCGGGTCTGCACGTCCTGTATCAAGAGCGGCAAAGTAGAAAAGGCTGGCAAAGTCGCGGCTGCATAGGGACGCTTAGGGCTGGTAACCGTCAGGCATCCATTTAGCGAATAGATCGATCTGCTCTCGCGGCCAGAACGGACCTCCTGGCGGCATTACCCGGTTTGTTAGTACGTCCAACACCGTCTTGGCGTTGGCATGGTCGTCGGTTGCATCCGACATGTATCCAAAATCCTCCAGCAACACTCCCAGGGGCTTCATATGTTCCACATCGATGGCCCGGAAAAGTGGTTTGATTCGATTGCCATAAGATACCGGCGTAGCACCCCCGCCCGTTGAGCCTCCCCCTCCTCCGGTTCCTTGCCCGCCTGCGGCGATTCTGAACTGCGGCCCGTATATGCCGGGGCCGTCCTGCCGGTTGATCTTCTTTGACAGCAGCTGTATTGCCTTATCGCTCAACTCCACCATGGATCCGATGGCAGCGGACAAAGCGGCAGCCCCGCCCGCTCTCCAAGCGGCCTCCAGGTGCGTAAGCATCGCTGTGAAGATCTGGTCGCACTCGATCACTTCGGGAGGCGGGGCCGGATAGCCATGCAGGGGCACCGGTGTCATCTTATACACCTGATCGTCCGGAATGGAGATAGTGTCACCGGTCCAATCGCCGGTCTCACTCGCTGCGTTGAAAACGTATCTTTTTCGGAAATAAAGCTCCGCAAAAGTGT
>JBBSHP010001011.1:0-2338 GCA_038232555.1 Bryobacterales bacterium | reverse complement strand
TTTCGCCTGCATAAGACATCTGGAAGGTTGTCACACCGGCCAATGGCGTGTCGCCCTTGCGGGTCTTCAGGTCGTAACGGTGAACGATCAACGCCGGACCGCCACCGGGCGGACCATCGCCAGGGGAGCTCATCATGGCCGGCAGTTCGAGCGCGAGTAATACTCCCGGCTTCGCCATTTGCAGGCCCACGTAGCGGCGGGGCGGCATCGGCATAGCTAAAATTCGCTGATCGATTCCGTCCAGGTCGATCTTGACGTTCACGGTTGAGCTTTTCGGCTTGGCTACTTCGGCCGGCTTCGTCGCGCTGGCTGGCGCTGCATCGCCCGCAGCCTCCGTCTTAGCTGCGTCGGTGGCCTTCTTGTCTTCAGCCGCTTTCTCTTCATCGCTCTCGGGCGCAAACGGAGACGGCTGGTTTTTATCGAGAACTGCGATGTAAACGGAACTGGTGGAGGTGCGCGCGCCCGCGTGAATGTCGAGCCCCAAGCTTTCACCGGAGTTGGTGCTGGCAGTGAAGTACAAGTACTTGCCATCTTTGTCGAACACGGGGTTGGCCGCATCGCTCATCCCGTCGGTCACCTGCGTGGATTTACTATCCGTCATCGAATACAGGTGGATCGCACTCAAGTTATTTGGCAGGACTTTCGAGTACGCCAGCCATTTGCTATCCGGAGACCACGCCGCCCCAATGTCGCCGCTGCGCATCTGATAGTAGTCCTGCGCAACTTCAACCTGCTTTTTCGTAGTCAGGTCCACATACCAAAGCCGCTGGAAGCTGTCTACCAGGGCGATCTTTTTGCTGTCGGGAGCAAAACGCGGCCTTTGATAGAATCCGGGTTTCAGATCGATCTTGCTTACCGCGCCCGCGCCGCTCTGGGGACGCACATGCAAGGCATACTCGCCGGATTCATCCGACAGGTAAGCGATGCTGTTGCCGTCGGGCGACCACTGGGGATCGCGCTCCATCACGCCCGGCGTGTTCGTGAGATTTCGAGGATCGCCTTTTTCAGACGGCACGCTGATGATCTCGCCGCGAGCCGCAAATATCGCCCGTGCGCCGCTCGGCGACACTGCCGGCATTCCCAAGCGCTTCCCTACGTTCACGAATCTGGCGCGTAACTCCGGCAGGTCGCCTTCCACATGAATCGGAACGGGTTTGGTGGTGCCTGTCTTCAGATCATAAAGATGAATGCTGCCGAATTGTTCGTAAACGATCGCATCCGGCCCCAGCGCGGCGGACTTGAAATCCAACGCGTGATTCGGAATCGCTTCGTGTACGGCCTTGCTCTTGATTTCGTAGTAGAAGAGCGTGACGGGACCGTTGCGGTCTGACAAGAAGTACACGCGGTCGCCGGCCCACATGGGATTGAAGTCATTAAAATTGGTGCGCGGCACCTTGGTGATCGCACTGTCCGACAGCCGCGCCAGCCAGATGCGCGTGGAGCGCCCGCCTCGATATCCCTTCCACATTGCGAAGGCCTGGGCCATGGGCTGATAGGCGATCGACTGCCCGTCAGAAGACAGCGACGCCTCATAGCCGGTAGGCAGCGGCAGCTTCTCTTCACCGCCTCCGTCTGCCGAGACGCTGAACATTTCGTTGAAACGCGAATAGGCTGTTCGGGGAGATGTGTAAAGGACGCGCTTACCGTCCGGGGTCCAGCCCATCACACGGTCGGGCGCCGGGTGCCAGGTCAACCGCTTCGGGACGCCGCCGGTTGCGGGGATAACAAATACATCCACATTGCCGTCGTACTCGCCCGTGAATGCGAGGCGCGTTCCGTCGGGAGAAAAGGCCGGGTCGGTTTCGATACCGGCTCCGCTGGAGAGGCGCACGGCATCCCCGCCCGCGCGCGGCACTCTCCAGAGGTCGCCGGCATACACGAACACGATATGAGTTTTGCTGAGTGCCGGTTTCCGAAGCAGTAGCGACTCATCCGCGGCAAGACACAGCGCAGCGGAGGCGATCAAGAAGCTGATTAAACGCACGGGCCCTCCTACTAAAATTTTGGCTGGAATTCAGCATACACCAAAAGCGTTCACAGAAATGTTCATTCGTTCTAATTCGTGTTTATTCGCGGCCAAGGTGCAGCAACGGATGGTCAAGGGCCGGGATGCTGAAAGCGGAACCACAAGAAGAACGTGTAAATCGAAAGAACCGTGGTGATGAATAGAAACCACCATAGCCGGAGATCTTGCCACCCGCCGTGAATGGCCTGCTCAGCGGGGGGCAAGGCGGCGTACTTGCGGCTCCAGATGATTCCGTCGGTTTTAGCGGCAGGCGGGGGTGCGGTGATGATTGACGTGACAAACATGACCACCATGCAGAAAGCCCAGGAGATC
>JBBSHP010001010.1:0-2341 GCA_038232555.1 Bryobacterales bacterium | reverse complement strand
CGATCCCCGCCACATCCAAACAGAGTGATCACGCGCTTGGGCGACAGCCCGCGCGCCACTGCAATCACGTTACGTAGCGCGTCATCCGTATGCGCGTAGTCCACCACCACCAGGAACGGCTGCCCCGCATCCACCCGCTCGAATCGGCCCGGCACCGCGCGGCACTGTGCGATTCCACTCGCGATCGTGTTCCAATCCAGTCCGTAGCTCAGCGCAGTCCCGCACGCAGCCAGGATGTTGTACGCGTTGATCCGGCCCACCATCGGCGATGCTAAAGCGATCTTCTTCCCCTGATGCTCCACCGTGAATTGCAGTCCCTCGAACCCATCCGCTAGTTCCGTGGCCTGAAGATCGGCGCCGGATTCAAAGCCGTAGGTGAGCATGCGCGTTGTGGGGTTGACCCGGATCTGACGCCCATACGGATCGTCATAGTTCACCACCCCCCACTGCGGCGACGCTGCATCCGGAGGCGCGAAGAGCATCTGCTTGGCGGCAAAATAGTCTTCCATTGTGCCGTGAAAATCCAGGTGGTCCCTCGTGAGATTGGTGAATACCGCGGTGTGGAATGAAATGCCGAAAACTCTCCCAAGCGCGAGCGCATGCGAGGAGACTTCCATTGTGACATGCGTGCCGCCCACCGTCTCCAGCTCATTGAAGATGCGATAAAGATCCAGCGACTCGGGCGTAGTATTCACGGCCGGCCGGACCTCTCCGGCTAACCGGTACTCGATGGTTCCAATCAGCGCCGTCGTATATCCCGCCGCGCCCAAAATCGAGTCCGTCAAAAACGAAGTGGTGGTCTTTCCATTCGTGCCGGTGATGGCCCCAAGACACAGGCGTTCATCCGGGCTCCGGTAGAAATTCCGGGCCGCCCGCGCTAATGCCTTGCGACCGTGTTCCACCCGGATCCAAGGCCCGAGGAAATCCGCCGGTGCCTCCGATTCGCTCACGACAGCCGCCGCGCCCTTTTCGATCGCAGGCCGGGCAAACTCGCGCCCATCCGATTTCGATCCTTCAAAAGCGAAAAACAGATAGCCAGGCTGTACCCGCCGCGAATCGTACTCTAGTCCCAATACCGGCTTGTGCAACAGCTCAGGCGCTGGTTCCGACCGCAGCGGAACTCCCGCCAGAACCTGTTGAAGCGTCATCTAGCCTGATCACAACCCCAGTTGTACGCGAATCGTAAGTCCGTTGGGCAACATGGCTCCCGGCAGCGGACTCTGTGCGCGCACCAGGCCTCTCGATACTCCGCTGAACATAACCGGCAAGCCCGCCTCTGCCGACTTTTGCACTACGTCCTTCATGGTCATTCCGCCAAAATCCGGCACCGGCGGCCCTGTAAAAAAAGGCCGCTGGCTGCCGAGGGCAGGATCGCTCTCTCCAGTCAGCGGCTGAGGGTCAGAAGAGGCCAGTTCGGTGAGAGCGACGTCGTTGTCGTCGGCTTCGCTCTCGCTTCGGGGGGGGAGGGGGCTGCCGGGGAGATCTTTCGGCACGTTCAGAAAACGCAGGGCAGCCCCGGCCACTTCGCGAAACGCAGGCGCCGAGGCCGGGCCGCCATAGCCGGCCAATCCGGACGACCCGTTCACCGTCACCACCACCACTACGGCCGGATCGTTCACTGGCGCGAAACCCATGAACGATGCGTTATAGAGGTGCGTGTAGGTATGCGTCTTCGGATCGATCATCTGCGCGGTTCCGGTCTTGCCGCCCGAAGAGTATCCCGGGATGTGCGCGTACCGGAATCCCGTGCCCCACGGTTTGTCCACCACGCCCCGCATCATTTGACGCATGGTGTTTGCAGTCTCAGGCCGGATCACTCGTATCGGAAGATCGGCCTCGGCGCTCGCGCTGTTGTTCCCGGTGTTGTTCGCGGCAGTCACAAAACGCGCCCCGTCCATCACCAGCTTCGGCTTCACCAGGTAACCGCCGTTCGCAATCACGGAGCACGCGCGCGCCAGCTGCAGCGCAGTCACTGTGACTTCATGCCCCATGGCTACGGATCCGATCGAGCTCTTCTGCCAGACCTTGAGAGGACGCACCCGGCCGCCCGATTCTCCCGGTAACGGCAAGCCCGTGCGCAGGCCAAAGCCGAACCGGTGCATATAGGCGAACATGTTCTTGTCGCCCACCTTCAGCCCGATATTGATCGCGCCGATGTTGCTGGATCGCGCCAGTACATCCTCCACCGGCAGCGAAGCATAGCTGTTGTGATCGTGGATGGTACGCCCGAACAACGTCAGGCGCCCATTTCCGCACGAGACCACAGTCTGGGGCCGCATGTTGGTCGTTTCCAGCGCCGCCGCAATCGTGATCACTTTGAACACCGAGCCCGGCTCGAATG
>JBBSHP010001009.1:0-2342 GCA_038232555.1 Bryobacterales bacterium | reverse complement strand
TCCCGTCGGGCCTACTATGGCTCGGTGAGCCACGTCGATGAGCAGATCGGCCGGGTCCTCGAAGTATTGGAGCAGCGTAAATTGCTGGACGAGACGCTGATCGTATTCCTGGCCGACCATGGCGACATGCTGGGCGATCAACACCTCTGGCGCAAGACCTACGCCTACGAGCCGTCGGCGCGGATCCCGATGCTGCTGCGCTGGCCCACGGGCCTGCTCTCCTCGGCACGGGGCATCACGCGACGTGAGCCAGTGGAACTGCGCGACATCCTGCCGACGTTGCTGGAAGCGGCCGACGTCAGTGCCAATCGGCCGATGGATGGGCGCAGCCTGCTTTCGCTACTGCGAGGCGAGGGCCAAGGCTGGCGTGAGTGGATCGACCTGGAACACAACATCTGCTACAGTCCTGCTAATCATTGGAATGCTTTGACGGATGGCAACTGGAAGTACATTTTCCACGCGCGGGATGGCGAGCAGCAGTTATTTCATCTGGACGACGATCCGCACGAATTGCGCGATTTGGCTTCGGATGCGCGGTATCAGAGCGTGCTGCAACAATGGCGGGGTCGACTTATTGAACATTTGTCGGAGCGTGGCGACGAATTTGTGAAAGGCGGAACGCTGGCGCTCCGGCCACAGGGACGGATGACCTCGCCGAATTTCCCTGGCAGGGCAGCAAAAAAGGCCTGAAGGGCCTACCGCTCAAAAAAATTGCGGCCTGCCCTAAGTTCATAGGACGGGCCGCAGATAACTGCTTTCTAGTTTCTAGAAGGAGTAGCGGAGGTTCAGTTGCAGGTTCCGCTCACTACCTTTACCGGACACCTTGCCGAAAGTGGCGCTGTTCGGGTTGAAATCGGCGCCATTCCAGTTCGGATGATTGATCCAATTAAACGCTTCGAAGCGGAACTGGACGTTCTGCTTCTCTGTGATGTAGAAGCTCTTCAGCAATGCCATGTTCCAGTTCTGGAAGCCAGGGCTGTAGATGATATCGCGATTGCGCTGGGTGGTGAATGTACCCGCCGCCGGCTTGGTGAAAATTGGTGAGCCATCGGCATTCTTAGTGGCAAACCAGAAGTTCGGATCTGAGGTGACGTACGAGAATGCTTTGTTCCCATTGTCCAGCGTGGGATTGCCATTCACGTTCCAAATCTGAGATCCGCTGCCCGGGCCTACTCCGGCAAAGTCGTCATTGGTGGCCACCGTGCCCGGCGTACCGGTCTGGAACTGGGTCACGGCGCTGATCTGCCAGCCCCCCAGCGTCTTTCCAACCAAAGTCGCGTGGTCGCGGAATATGGGCAAGTCGTAAACCAGGTTGATCACCGCTACATGCCGGGTATCAAACGTCGATGGACCCCACAGGTTATGAGCGTCGAAGGCGTTGGGGATGACGTCGCGTTGCGCCGAGCCGTCATCGGAGCTCTTCGAAAGCGTATAGGCCAAACCGAAGAGCAGGCCTTTTGTGTACCGCCGGGTTAGACCCAGTTGGAAGCCGTTATAAGTTGAGCTGGCTTCGTTATTCGTCGACCGGATAGTTCCGAACCCTTTATAGGGCCTCAGGAAGTCGGCATTGACGCCAGGATTCGCCTGTATCGTCCCCGGGAGCAACTGGTTGATGTTCCGTTCGCGCTGTGCATGGAGTCCCCTCCGTCCAACATAGGAGACCTCTACTGTAGTCGCGAAGGGTAACTCACGCTCAACGGTGGCGTTCCAGGTCCACGCGCTTGGGTTCGGGAAAATTCTATCCTGCGTTGTGATTCCGAACGCGAACAGGTTGTTGGAGCCGCCACCCGGCGAATCAGCCAAACCATCGGAAATTGATGCCAGCGGCTGGAATGGCGGGTTGCCACCCAGGAACACTGAATCGCTCACTCCCAGGCGGGTGACAAAGCGGCCGACGCCGCTACGGACCACAGTCTTGGGGTTCAACTGATAAGCAAGACCCACGCGCGGCTGGAAGTCTTTATAGTGCGTATTCGAGTAACGTTTGTCCAGGCCGTGAAAAAGCCGGTTGAATTCGCCGGAATCGGCTGCGGGGACCCGTCCCTTAGCGGCGTCCGTGAAGCCGGTTCCAGGAATAACTACTCCGTTATACAAGTCGCCGCTGCCGGGCACGATGAAGCCCGTCTTGGGATCCTGTTTGACGGCCTTGGCAGGATCGTAGAACGATGCATCGAAAACGTCTAAATTTCGCCACAGGCTGTAATACGGCTTGATGATGCTATGCCGCAAGCCATATTCGAGCCGCAACTTGGGAGTGACCTTCCAACCGTCCTGCGCAAACCATTCGTACATCTGGCCGCGATAGGGGGTGAAGGACCGCACGCCGATCTCGGCGTACGTCG
>JBBSHP010001008.1:0-2343 GCA_038232555.1 Bryobacterales bacterium | reverse complement strand
GCTCCTGGTGGTCGGTACCAATAAGCGAGTCCAGCATGCGGTAAAGGAACACGTTCTCCTGATGGCTCCTGACTTGGCCCCCTATAAACCCTCGCCTCCTAAGAAACAGTTGAGGGGCGGTGGAGGCGGCGGTGGTGATCGCTCCCCCACTCCCCCCAGCAAAGGAAAATTGCCGAAGCTGTCGGATCGCCAGTTTGTCCCTCCCATGGCGGTAATCAACAATCCAAATCCGAAGTTGGTGATGGAGCCCACGTTGATCATTCAGCCGGATGCGAACATTCCCAAGGTGAATATGGCGAACCTGGGCGACCCTCTAGCTAAGTCTGGAATTGCATCGAACGGCTCGGGCGCCGGTGGCGGAATTGGAACGGGTCCAGGTGGCGGCGTTGGTTCCGGCGGTGGTGCCGGTTATGGGCCTGGACACGGCGGCAACATCGGTGGCGGCGCTTACAAAATCGGGGGTGGAGTTTCGGCACCTTCCGTATTGTTCAAAGTAGAGCCTGAATATTCCGAGGAAGCCCGCAAGGCGAAGTTCCAGGGCACAGTGGTGCTGTCAGTAGTGGTTGATGAAAAGGGCAATCCGAAAGAACTGAAGATTATGCGCGCACTGGGGCTGGGTCTCGATCAAAAAGCCATCGAAGCGGTAGAAAAATGGAGGTTCCGGCCTGGCTTGAAGGACGGCCACGCGGTCCCGGTTTACGCCACCATAGAAGTAAACTTCCGGCTTCTTTAAAGCTTCGAGCTACTGTTTCTCCGCTGTGAAGGTTGCCTTTCCCAGCGACCCAAACTCCGCTGTTCCTTTCATCTTTGTGTCGCTATCAAGCGTCCCGTGATACGTGATTTTGGCCTTGTCGTCGCCCACCTGAGCTTCGAAACTCCACTCCACTTTGTTAGCTTTTACGGTGCCGGTCAACTTGGCTTCGCCGAGCTGGCCTGAGTAGGTTCCGCTCAAAGTCTCACCACTTTGCTTAAAGACGAAGGTGGGTGTTCCGCTGCCAGCGTCGGTCTCGACGTTTGCTTTCCAGGTTCCGGTGATGTCGGCGGCGAACGCGGCTACGGATAGTAGCGAGAGGGCGATGAGCTTGCGCATGAGTGCAGTATATATCAACGCAATGCCAGGCGTAGATGTTCGTTACAGTGGTGCTTATGGCATTCCCGATTCACCGCATGCGTCGACTGCGTGCGACAGAAGCTTTACGTAGCTTAGTTCGCGAGACTCGCCTGGAGCCTTCCGATTTCATCTTGCCTTTATTCGTCTGCACAGGCCATGGCATCAAGCGCCCGATCTCGTCAATGCCTGGTAACGCACAGCTCTCGGTGGACCAACTAGTGCTGGAATGCGAAGAAGCCGCGCGGCTGGGCATTGGGGGCGTAATCCTTTTTGGTATACCCGAGTCCAAAGACGAGCAGGCTTCCGGTGCGTACGACGACAACGGGATTACGCAACAAGCCGTACGGGCTATTAAGACCAGCGTGCCGAAGTTGCTGGTGATCACGGATGTCTGCAACTGCGAGTACACCAGCCATGGGCACTGTGGATTTGTAGTGGACGAGGAAGTCCATAACGACACCACGCTGACCTGGCTTGCAAAGACGGCGGTGTCTCACGCGCGCGCCGGAGCCGACATCGTTGCGCCCAGCGACATGATGGACGGGCGCGTTGGCGCGATCCGCGCGGCGTTAGATGTTGAATTTCAAAACACGCCCATTCTGGCGTATTCCGCGAAGTTCGCCTCCGTCTTTTATGGACCATTCCGCGAAGCCGCGGAATCGACGCCGCAGTTTGGAGACCGTAGAACCTACCAGATGGATCCCGCTAACGGACGCGAAGCCATGCGCGAGATTGAACTGGATCTGGAAGAAGGGGCTGACATGATTATGATAAAGCCCGCCCTGCCGTACCTCGACCTGCTTCGCCAGGCGCGCGATCGCTTCGAAGTGCCGCTGGGAGCATACCAGGTAAGCGGCGAATTCAGCATGATCGAAGCCGCCGCCCGCAACGGCTGGCTGGATCGCGATCGGGCCATTCTGGAATCGCTTACTTGCATTCGGCGGGCCGGTGCGGATTTTATCTTGACCTATTTTGCCAAAGACGCCGCAAAATTGCTCGCTTAACAACCGGGTCTTTTGAACGGCGATTCGGGTCAGAAGTTGTTCAGTATAGTTTCGAATTTTTCGATTGCCAGGATCCGGGCAAACTCCCGCTTGTCGTCGGGCGTCGCCGGGAATCCGATGTTTCGCTTGTCCTTGGTGGACGTTCTCAGCACCTTTCCGGCTTGGTCGAGGACAGCAATCCACGGAAGGCCGTCGCTCTCGATCGAGCCGAGCTTATAGGCTAATTCT
>JBBSHP010001007.1:0-2347 GCA_038232555.1 Bryobacterales bacterium | reverse complement strand
TACCAGCGCAACATCGCCGGCAGGGCTTTCGACGTCGCAAGATATGTGCTGCCCTTCGGCGTTCCCACCGGTGTCGGGCAGGTGACCAGTATCCGGACCTTAGAGCGGCAAATCCGGCGCCTGAAGGCTTCTGAATATGGTGAGCTGCGGGACCTGGCGGAAGAGCTCGCGGCAGCCTGCGCGACAGAGCCGGCCTGCCAGTGGAGCGCGACCGGGGCGGATGAGCCTGTGGCCCCCACCCTGGCCAGGCATGTCGAGACCGATGAGCATCTGCGGCGCAGCCGTGCGGATCTCCGGCAATGGGCTGCTCAGAATCTTCCTGCCCGCGGCAGGGCAGCATCCGAGTGCGTGGATTTACTTCGCCCGGCCAGCACATCTGCCGATCTCGCGGCTACGCTGCTCTACCCGGTCACCGATCGCCCCTACCGCGAACTGTTTGAGCTGGCCTGTGGTTGGAGCGATGCCATGCGGCGGGAGATAATCGATGTCGCTCTGCAGTCAAGACCCGCGCGAGACGAATTGCTGCGCAGCTTCCGTAGCGCTCCTTATGTGTACGACATCGTCATGGATATTGGAGCCTATCGCGATCTGCACCGCCACCGGCGCTGCTATCAATTGCGCCAGGACTATAGCAACACTGGTGACCTTGGGTTCGAGACCCCGGCCTCCCTGGTGGAGGCTGGCCTAACTCAAGCCTACGAAGAACTGGTTCAGCAATCGGCGCTCGCAGCCCGGGCCTTGCCTGCAGCCGGGCGGGATTATCTCCTCACCTTCGGCGCCAGGTCGCGCTTTCTTTTCAAGATGGATTTTGCCGAGGCAGAGTATATATGCCGGGTGCGTTCCGGCGTCAAGGGTCACTTCAGCTACCGTCAAATCGCCTGGCGGATGAAAGAAATGCTGGAAGATCTCGAACCCGGCTTGAGGGGAATCATCCAGGCAACTCCACCTTGGATTCAAGATCCTCTAACACGTTAAATAGAGACCGTAAAGCGAAGTAAGGGATCAGTATTACAGCGCTAGGGAATAGGCACCCCTTCTTTACAGGCCAGAGTATCTTGGGTTCGGTAAATCTTTCACGTACGAACCCTTCTTCCACTGATAAGTCCTTCATTTGTAGATAGTTACAGTTTGGCCCACTGGGTGCCAATAATCAGGGCAGGGTCGCACAGTAATTTAGGTGGCCCGCAAGACTAGCTGCGGTCGATAAGATGATCGTAGTCAAAAATTCACTTACAAGGGGTTTATAAATATGAACCGTTTAGCTCTAGCAGTTGCATCGGTTGGGTTGGTCGGGGCCGCTCTGGCTCCAAATATGCTCGCCGATGAATGGAACAAGAAAACTATCCTCACCGTTAACGAGCCGATCCAGCTACCCAACAAGGTGCTGCCTCCCGGCAAATACGTCATGAAGTTGCTCGATTCACCGTCGAACCGCCACATTGTTCAGGTGTTCAATGGCGATGAAACTCAACTTCAAACCACTATCCTGGCTATCCCGAACTATCGCTTGGAGCCGACCGGAAAGACCCAGTTCCAATTCTGGGAAACACCTCCCGGCCAGCCTAAGGCGATGCGCGCCTGGTTCTATCCCGGCGACAACTTCGGCCAGGAATTCGCTTATCCTAAGACCGAAAGCGTTCGGATTGCTACCTACTCCCATCAGACGGTTCCCACCACCTATTCAACATCGGAAGCTGATCTGACCACCGCGAAAGTGGGAACGGTAGACGAAAAGGGCACTGAGACAGAGCTGCTTGCGGCAACATACAGCGACAGCAGGAAGACCACACCTCAGGAGATGGCCCGCAACACGCCGCCTCCGGCCGCCACGCCTCAGGTTGACAACTCTGCTGCGAACACGAATCAGTCAGCGGACACGGGGCGGTCCACACCAGCGATGCCGGCTGCTACGCCTGCGCCGACCCGACTGCCGCGGACGGGCAGTGCTCTCCCGTTGGTTGGCTTGATCGGATTGCTGTCCATCGGCGCTTTCTTTACTGTGCGGCTTGCTCGCGCATAGTACAGAAAGTATTCAGGCTGAAGGTTGTGCAACTGGCGCCCGCAAGGGCGCCAGTTTGTGTTTAGACGCAATGAATACCCGGATACGTTGAAGAGGCATATGAACAAGGCTCTGTTCGCAACTTTCACGGTGGCTGCATTGACCTACGGGATCTTCGGCCAACCCCCCGGACGCAAGGCTTCCAACAGTTCTCACAAAGCATCAGAACCCTCCCCTCCCTCCCGGGTCCCTGCAGCCGAAAAAGAATTCACCATCAGTACCACTAGCCGCTTGGTCTTGCTGGACGTGAGCGTGAAAGACTCCGCCGGCGGGTTCGTTGCAGGCCTG
>JBBSHP010001006.1:0-2351 GCA_038232555.1 Bryobacterales bacterium | reverse complement strand
TCCGGCGGAACAAGCTCATTCACGACTTCGAATTTGAAGAGGCGAGAGACCTGCTGTTCCGCGGCCAGCTTACTTTGCCTGGACATCCTAACGCGATGCGGTTCACGGCATTCGATGCGGCCGGCGACGTTTTGAAGGAGCAGGTTTACTACTCAATTGGAGGCGGCTTTATCGTTCGTGAAGGCGAGTCGAATGCTGCCACCGCCCCTACAGCGAACGTGCCACATCCGTTCTCGAGTGCAGCGGAGCTTATGGAGGGTGCCAGCCAGGCCCGGCTTTTGATATGGCAGGTCCTGCTCGAAAACGAAAAATCGTTGCGTCCCGAAGACGAAATCCGCGCTCGCATCACAGCCATTTGGAAGGTGATGCAGGAGTGCACCCAACGGGGATTCGCGACGGAAGGAATTTTGCCAGGTGGACTGAATGTAATGTTCGCCGGCGCGCGCCGCAGCTGTATCGCAATCTCCGCAAGGCAAATTCTTTCGACGCCCTGAGCACCATGGACTGGTTGAACGTATACGCTATCGCAGTGAATGAAGAGAACGCCGCTGGCGGCCGCGTTGTGACCGCGCCCACCAATGGAGCTGCCGGCGTGATTCCTGCCGTGGGCCATTACTACAAGCAGTTCGTGCCTTCCGCGACCGATGAAGGGATCATGCGTTACTTCCTCACTGCCGGTGCAATCGGGATTTTATACAAAGAGAACGCTTCGATCTCCGGCGCCGAGGTAGGCTGCCAAGGCGAAGTGGGTGTAGCATGCTCGATGGCCGCCGGCGGCTTGGTCGCCGCTCTGAATGGAACCAATGAGCAGGTCGAGCATGCGGCGGAAATCGCTATGGAGCACAACCTGGGCATGACTTGCGATCCGATCGGGGGTCTGGTCCAGATTCCCTGCATCGAACGCAATGCCTTCGGGGCCGTAAAGGCCGTGAACGCTGCGCGCATGGCGATGACCGAGCACGGCGGCCACAAAGTCACCCTGGATCAGGTGATCAAAACGATGTACGAGACGGGCCTGGATATGCAGACACGCTATAAAGAGACCTCACTGGCCGGACTGGCCTTGAACGTTATCGAGTGCTGATCTCGCGGTTGTGAACGTACACCAGGTAGCCGAGCAGTTCTTCGAGCAGCGGTGTCTGGGGATAGGGGTGGCCGGGATAGCGCCGAAAACCTTCACCGAATTCAATGCCAACGATCCCGCCCCGTTCACGGGTCCACTTCTCCATCGTCTCAATATAATTGTCGATGCCGTGCTGCCGGCGCAACCATTCCCGTTGGCTTGCATGCGAGGCCAGCATGCTCTTTTTCCTGTCCAGGGCGGCCTTCACGTCCACCACGAAGTCCGGCTCCATGCTGTTTCCGAAGCGGTCTGCACCGGTTACTGCATCGACAAAATAAAGATGCGGGATTGCTTCCAGGGCGGCCGCGGCTCCGGTGGCTGCCTGCGTCGCGTAGTTGGGCGCCGATGCCGCGAAACACGCATCTCGCACCAACAGGCTGGTCGCTTCATGATCGCAGTGATAGTCTATCGGAGCGGCGGTTAGCACCAGATCGGGCTTCACCTGCCGCAACATTTCCGTCACCCTTCTCCGCCCTTCATCGGTATTGAAAATCGCCATGTCGCGGAACTCGGCACAGCGGTATTCAGCTCCAATCAAGAGCGCGGAATCCGCAGCCTCCCTCCGCCGTATGCTCGCAATTTCTTCAGCCGGGTGCTCTGCCGAACCGCAGTCCCCCGGAGTCATCGAAACGATGGTGATGGAATGCCCCAGCTCGCTAAGCAGTGCGAGCGTGCCGCCGGCCAGAATCTCGGCGTCGTCGGGATGTGCGTGAACACAAACAATCCGTGCCATCGAATGCAGAGTCAGGTTACCAGAATTGAAGCGACCTTGCCCTCCCGGATCTCGAACCGCATCTTCAGGGAATCCACGTACGCAAAGCCAGGCTCCTTCCACGCGATCTGATAGAAGCGCGAAAGTTCCGCCAGCGTTGCGCCCACTCCGATGCCAATATCAGCCCGAAATCGATGCGAGAAGATCTGAAATTGCGAGACGACTCCGTCCGTAATATCGCCTTTTAATGTCGCCTGCTCGCCGGAATTCGAGCCGTAATAAACCATCACACTTCTTTCAGCCGAATCATCCAGCACGGCTGGTTGAACGGTAGTTTCCAACTCTCGAACAGTCATTCCAATGCGCAGGCGTCCCACCACGCCGCGCCGCAAAGCCGCCTCACCCCGGGCGATTTTGGTTTGGCTAACAATTGCGACTGACGTGAGAAATAGCGAGGAACTTCGCAGGACTACTTTCACGAATTCACCTGCTCTTTGTTATTTTAGCGCCGGGCCG
>JBBSHP010001005.1:0-2355 GCA_038232555.1 Bryobacterales bacterium | reverse complement strand
TCCAGGAAATGCTGTGCGCCAGGCCCGATCGAGACGCTCTTCAATAACGCCCGCGATGTTTTCCGAAGTGGGGACATAGGTTGCGAACTCAGCGATGTCGACATTGAGATTTCGGTTGTCGAAGTCGTTCAGAACGGTCCGTTGCACTAGAGAATCCAGTGCGTCCACCCTGGCCACCTGGCCCGACACTCTATTCACGGGCCCGCGCAGAGTGACATCCAGCAGATAATTGTGGCCGTGGCCGTATGGATTATTGCACTTCCCGTAAAGCTCCGCGTTGGCCGCTTCGTTTAAACCATCTGCGTGGAGACGATGAGATGCCGAGAACCGGTACCGGCGCGTCAGACGAATCATTAGACTTGTTCGCCCGCATAGTCAACGTATAGATCGTCCGTCTCATACAGACGCACATTATGCAGGCGGGCCGGTGCGCTGATAAAGTGTGGAACCAGCCTGGACCAGATCTCCACGGCTACATTTTCCACCGTTGGAACAACTGACTCAAACGGGTGCACCTCTCGATTGAGAAAACGATGATCCATGGGCTCAACTACCGCGGTGTTCAGAATGTTCTTGAGATCCTTAAGATCAAAGACCATGCCGGTGAGGGGATCCGGTACTCCGTTCAGCGTTACTTCAAGCACAAAGTTGTGGCCGTGTCCGTTAGGGTTTGCCGCCGCTCCGTAGAGCGAACGATTGTCCTCTAACGATAGCTGCGACTGCGCGCAGACGTGAGACGCCGAGAACTCTACTCGCCTGGTGACCAACATACCTGTTAGTGGGATGCTGACGGGGCAGAATTCGATACCATAAAACTAGGATCTCAGATCTAGGAGGACGGAATGGCGAGGACCAAACCTGATACGGAGCCGATTGGCAAGAACAGGCTGGACAAAGGAATCGTGGGGTTGATTGGGGTACTGCTGGTGGCGCTTGGATTTGTCATCGTTCAATCCATGCAGGAGACGGTAGTGCAGGCGGGCGACCGGGCCCCGCAGTTCACCGTCACGACCGACAAAGGTCTTCGCGTCACTCCTACCGATTTCGGAGGCAAAGTTCTAGTCCTGGTTTTCTGGGCCGCGTGGTGCGCTCCGTGCGTTGAAGAGATGCCTTCGCTGGATCAATTCGCAAAAGAGATGTCCGATTCGGGCGTGGTGGTCCTTGGTGTCAGCGTCGATCGCAAGGAGAAGCTGTACAACGATCTGTTGAAGCGCTTCCGCGTCTCGTTTCAAAACGTGCGCGATCCGGAAGCGAACATCAGCGCGCAATATGGGACGTACAAGTATCCGGAGTCGTACATCATTGATAACTCCGGGAAGGTAGCCCAAAAAATTATCGGGCCGCGCGACTGGAGCGACCCGGTCTTGAAGAATTATGTGAAATCGCTGTTGTAGCGCACCGGGGCTGGTGCTTACAGGCCCATCACCTTCAGGGTGAAGTAAGTGAACTCTTTTCCGGTCTCGATTTGGAGCTGGTGAGGCGTGTTTGCAGGTATGTGAACAATGTCGCCCGCCGCGAGCGAGTGTTTAGTGCCGCCTTCTATGCCGGTCCCGCGAATTTCGTTCGCTGCGGACTCCTTCGAGTTCAGAATCTTGCCCCCCACCACCAGGGTGGCAGTCCCCGTTTCCACGACGAAGAGGTCGGCGTCGGTCTTGTGCATCTCAGCCTGGCCATTGCCTTCGCGATGGGCCACCATAGTGTAATGATTGCCGTAGCGGGCAAGCTGTTGGGAAGCGAATCTCGCTCCATCTATTTTGGAGGCGAGCTTCTGCTGCAGGCCCTTTAATTCGGCCGAACTCCAGTAGGCAAAGCCTTGTGGATCAGCCCCGACCAGGGGTAAGGCGCATAGAATTGCGAGTGCTCTCAGTTTCAATTTGTGGCTCCTTTTGAATGCCGCTTCCCGCTACGATGCTAGTTTGACGCGCGGAATACGTTCATCAACCGGCGGCAGCTTCGGAAAGTCGGTGTACGGATTGGCTTGGTACCAATAGCAGGTCGAGTAGAAATTATCGCTTCGATCATTGGCGTGGCCATGTTCCATGGTGTGTTTCATGTATTTCTGGAAAGTTACCGGATTGTCGCCGTGCCAACGGTAGCAGCAATATCTTCCGCCGGTGCGCTCAGGGGCGACGATCAGCGGCGCACCGTATTGTTGATGGCCGAACGGAACCGCTCCATCGCGCCCCCCGAAATCCCAGCTTCCCAGGAAGTAGTCTTCAGAACCTGTGCCGTTGATGACAGGCTTGGTTTCATCGTCGACGAAGATCATGTCGTCGCCCTCTCCCCACCAGCCATCGGCGTTCTGCAGGACTCCCAGTGTCACACCCATCAAATGTCCGCGGCCGCGAGCTTCTC
>JBBSHP010001004.1:0-2356 GCA_038232555.1 Bryobacterales bacterium | reverse complement strand
TTTTCCTTTGGTCTGTCCTTCAAATTGAGGTTGAGGGAGCTTGACACTGATGACGGCTGTCAGCCCTTCCCGCACGTCATCCCCGCTAAGGTTCTCTTTCACATCTTTGAACAGCCCCGCGGACTGGCCAGCAGCATTAATCGTACGGGTCAACGCGCTCCGGAAACCACTGAGGTGAGAGCCGCCGTCCACCGTATTGATGTTATTGGCAAAGCTGAAAATGTTCTCAGAATAGGAGTCGTTATATTGGAGCGCAACTTCCATGACGAGTGTGCCCTGAGGCAACTCGCGTTCGCCCTCGAAATTGATCGGCTTCTCGTGCAGTACACTCTTTCCGCGATTCAGGTGCCGGATGAATTCGGCGATTCCGCCGCTGTAATGGAACTCGTGCGACTTGGGGGGATCGGCTCGTTCGTCTAATAGAACAATTGTGAGGCCTTTGTTCAGGAACGCCAGCTCACGCAAACGCTGTGAAAGCGTATCAAAATTGAACTCCACCACGTTCATGATGGTGGCGTCGGGCTTAAAGGTAATCTTAGTACCGGTCTTTTTACCTGCCTTACCGGCCCGAGTGAGGGGCCCCATAGGAACGCCGCGCTGATATTCCTGTTCCCACGTGAAACCCTCGCGCATGATCTCGAGTTGCAGCTTCTCTGAGAGAGCGTTTACGCAGCTTACACCTACGCCATGCAATCCGCCTGAAACCTTGTAGCTCTTGGAATCGAATTTGCCACCCGCGTGCAATCGGGTCAAAACCACTTCAGCAGCGGAAACCCCCTCGTCCGGATGCAGATCCACCGGGATACCCCGCCCGTTATCCACCACCGTCACGGAGTTGTCGATATGGATCGTGACGTCTACCCGATCGCAGTATCCGGCTAGCGCTTCGTCTACTGAGTTGTCCACCACCTCGTAAACCAAGTGATGCAGGCCGGCCTCCTGGGTCGAACCGATGTACATGGCAGGCCGTAGCCGTACGGCTTCCAGACCTTCCAGTACCTTGATGCTGCTGGAATCGTAAATCTCCAGCGGGTTTAGTTCTTTTGTGGCCATGCGATAAATCCGAAACTCCTCAAATTCTCATTGGCATCACGACGTAGCGATACTTGCTGGCGGTGCCATCGCCCGCGGGGCGCAACTCTCCCGCGCTATGCGCGTCTTTGAAGTGAAACTCTACTTTTTTCTCCGGAATTGCCCGTAAAAAATCGAGCAGGTAGGCGGCATTAAAGCCGATCTCAACGGACTCGCCTTCGTACTCCACCGGAACGCTTTCTTCACTCTCGCCGGTATCGGAAAGGGACGAGTGGATCTTGACCTCTCCCTGGGCAAACTGCACGCGGATTGCCCGCGAACGCTCATCCGAAAACTGCGCCACACGCTCAATGGCTCCGCGGAGTTCATCTCGCTCGAGCAAAACCGAGTGCGAAAGCTCTTTGGGTAATACTCGCTCAAAGTCCGGAAAGTTCCCAGTCAGCTTTCGGCTCAGCAGCAGCCGGTCTCCAATCTGGAAGAACAGGTGATTCTCATCACCTGAAAATCGGATCGGCGTGTCGCTGTTGGTATCTCCGGAGAGCTTGAGGATCTCACCCATAGCCTTCCGCGGAAGCAGAGCTCGGTAGGACGTGGTCACCTCCGGCAAACTCAATTCCGCTTCCGTCATGGCCAGCCTGTGTCCATCGGTGGCCACCATCACCAAACCGGAGTTTTTCAAGATCAATAACGCGCCATTTAATGTAAAGCGAGACTCCTCCGACGAAATTGCAAAAATTGTCTTGCCGATCATCGAGGAAAGCAGCCCCATGGGAATCGCTGCCAGGTCACCCGGCATTTTGGGAAGCTCGGGGAAGCTCTCCCGGGACATGCCGGCTATGCGCGTCCGGGACCGCCCGCACACCAGACTGGCCCACTGGTTCTCCTGCACTTTAACATCGAGATCCGCATCCGGCAGTAGCCTGACATAGTCCAGCAGCCTCTTGGCCGGGATTGTCCCCGCTCCCTGTTTCTTCACACGCGCGGGACATGAACAGCGAATACCCAGCTCCAGGTCGGTAGCCGTGAGATGTATCCTGTCTCCGATCGCCTCCACCAGAACGTTCGAAAGAATCGGGATAGTAGTCTTCTTCTCTACGACGCCCTGAGACAGATTGAGCTCGCGAACCAGATCGTTTTTGCTTACCGTAAATTCCATCGTTTGCTACGCTCCTGCGGCGCCTTTGCCACCCTGTTCCGCGACGGTCTTTCCGCCCCGGCCGGCCTCTCCCTAAAGCTTTTGACTCTATTCAGAAGTATGTACCTTAAGAACAGAGATAGTAGGGCTTGTGGAAATGTTGGTTTCTCTCTAAATTATACAAAATTC
>JBBSHP010001003.1:0-2363 GCA_038232555.1 Bryobacterales bacterium | reverse complement strand
GTCGCCGATCATGTCTTGCAGAAGCTGACCGAACTCCACGTGTAGTCCGGGTTCCTGCCGCGCGATTTTGGAGCGTACATCAGCAACAATCTGGTCCGTACTGCGGCTACGGCTTGGTTTCAGCTTGACGGAAATATCGCCTGCGTTCGCTTCCGTAACCGCAGCCAAGCCGAGTTGCAGACCGGTTCGCCGGGCCGTTGTTTCCACCTCGGGAACAGTATGAATAAGCTTGTCGACATGACTTACAACCCGGTCCGTCTCCTCAAGAGAACTGCCCGGGGGCATAATGTAGTCCACCACAAAGCTGCCTTCATTCATCGGTGGCAACAGATTGGTGCCCAGCGAGGTATAACTCCAGTAGGAAACGGCAATCAGGAGCCCGGCGAATGCCGCCAACCACCAGCGGTGATCCAAAACACCCGTAAGCACCCATTCGTAAGAACTCAGGATCCTGCCCATGAAACCCGATTCATGTTCTTTTCCGCCATCGTTGCCATCGCGCGCCGAATCACTTTTCACTTTCAGAAAGTAGTGGCTCAGATTTGGTGTCCAGATGAGCGCCAATCCTAACGACGCGAGTAACGCCGCAGCCATCGTGACCGCAAGCGCGCGGAAGAAGCTTCCGGTGACCCCGGTTATCGCAATCAGCGGAAGGAAGACGCTGACCGGCGTCACCGTCGAAAAGAAAAGCGGCGCCATCAGTTCCCTTAAGGCGTCTTCTACCGCCTGCGAGCGGTCCTCTCCGGCATCGCGGTGTCTCACAATGTTCTCGACAACGACAATCGCATCGTCGATTACCAATCCCACGGCTGCCGCCAACCCGCCGAGGGTCATCATGTTAAATGTCTCGCCAACAAGGTACATGACAGCGAATGTAATTGCGATCGTAACCGGTATGACTGACCCTGCAATCAAAGAACTTCGCCAATCGCGCAGGAAGATGATCAACACAAGTGAGGCGAGACCGATGCCTATCAGAATCGCGTCCCGGACACCTTTAATGGAGGCGGTCACCGATCCGGATTGGTCGTAGAAAGTAGAAAACTGTATGCCGGGAGGGAGTGTTTGCCGAACTTTGTTGAGTTCGGTCAGCACCCCATTGGCGACCGCGACCGTGCTGGTGGCGGGCTGACGGTTGACGTTGAGGAGAATAGCCGGCTTTCCATTTGCCGTCACCACGGTATAAACCGGCTTCACTGACGGACTGACGGCCGCGATCTCATCGATGTGAACCGGAACGCCGGCTGCTGTCTTCTTGACCACAATCTGCCCGAGCTCTCCAGGGTTGTGAACCTGGCCGTCAACAAGAGTGAGCAACAACTCATGGCCGCTCGGAATTAGCCCAGGCGAATCGATGAGGTTCGTACGGCGTATTGCGTTGATTATCTCTGGTACCGTGATCGCCGTGCGGACAAGCTTTACCGGATCTGGAGTCACTTGGAACTCCGGTTCCTCACCTCCCTGCACAGTCACCGTGGCAACTCCCAGAACCCGGTTCAGGCGAGGCTTGATCTGGTAAGTAGCCAGCTCCCACAACTGCGTAGCTGGCATTGAATCGGAAGTCATTCCAAATCCCAGAATGGGGAAGCTGGAAAATGTCAGCCGGTGCGAAGATATCTTGACCGTGGCCGGCAGGGAGCCCTGTACTGCGGCGATGGCGGAATCCACACGTTGCAGTGTTTGAAACATATCCACTTGCCAGTTAAAAAAGAGGTCGACCTCCGCCGTTCCCCGGCTGGTGATCGAGCGAACATCCTGAAGGCCCTGAACGCTGCTGACCGCAATCTCTACGGGCCGGGTAATGCTGACCAGCATTTGATCGATCGGCATCACGCCGTTATCGATTCCGATGATTACTCGGGGAAAATCGGTCGTCGGGAATACGGCGGTAGGCAATTGAAACGCGACATAGATTCCACATCCCACCAGAGCCAACACCAGCGCAATCAGCGGCGTCGAATAGCCAATCAACCAGAAGGAACTTCGATTACCGCTGTCCGCATCCTTATCCGGCTGGTTTACCTCCATATCAATCTCACTTCCGCGTGCCCGGTTGGTTGCCGCTGCCCGTTCCAGGACCAGATTTAGGTGTCACTTTTACGTTGTCCGGCAGACCGTACGCTCCCACCGCAACAACCTCCTCACCCGCATTCAGGCCGCTCAGGATTTGCACGTTGCCGTTCTCCTCTATGCCGGTCGAGACCTTCTTGCGGTAAACCCGGCTTTTGGAATTTACAACCATGACTGAGGTGGTTCCGTCGGCGGCGGTGAGTATCGAGGAGAGAGGCACAACCACTGCGTTGCTCACCACCTTGGCAATAAGATGTACTTGCACCGAGGTACCCGGCTTAAGTTGATTGGCG
>JBBSHP010001002.1:0-2364 GCA_038232555.1 Bryobacterales bacterium | reverse complement strand
GCGGTTAATGCTTTGTAGATGGTGTAGGCGGGGCCGGAGAACAGACCTACCTGTTGGCCTGTAACAACGGCCCCCGTACCCTCTTGTGCCAACCGATCCAGGGATTTGTTTTCGGCCGGGTGATTGCCGTTGGTGGTGCGCAAAGCGGCCACCAGTGCCGCCCTGCGAGCCGGAGGAAAATTGACCTGCGCAGCTGCGGCAGCGTAGCAACCCGGGTCCATCGGACAATGCGCATAGAATTGCGAGACCCGGTCGAAATGGTATTGGAAATCCAGGAACAGCTTCGACGTATGCGGGATATCAGAGTAACGAAGACAGCCGGATTCCATTGCAGTCCAAAGGGTATCAGATGAATCCACAAAGCCCAAAGTTGCTGTAAATATTGAATCCTGCTTCAATCAAGTCAGGGCTACAGCGGCGACTACATGGATGACCAGGAATTCAAGAGGGCAGCGGACCAGTCGCTGGATGCACTATACAAGCGACTGACCAGTGCCGGTGAGGAGGCCGACTTCGAAGCCGATTTCAATTCAGGCGCCTTGTCCATAGAGTTCGAAAACTCGGCGGCCAAGTTCGTCGTCAGTCCCAACGCTCCGGTGCGCCAGATCTGGGTATCCGCCCATTCACGAAGCTTCAAGCTCGACTGGGATCCGGCGCGTGGTGAGTTTGTTCTCGCGGACAACGGTCAATCGCTGACTCAACTGATCCAGCAGGCCATCTGCAAGGAAACGGGCGCAGAGGTGGTGCTTTAGATGGCATTGCAGCCAGGCGTGTACATCTCGTACCCGTTCTGTGCCCAGAAATGCACGTACTGCAACTTCGCATCCGGCGTGTTTCCCAAGGCGCTGGAGAGCGAATATCTCGAAGCACTCCATGCGGAGATTCTCAAGCACACCTGGACCGTCCATCCCGACACGGTTTATCTGGGTGGGGGCACTCCCAGCCAAATGGACGAGACATTGCTCGCTTACCTGCTGGCGGCGGTCCCTGGACGACCCTGGCTGGAAGCAACTCTGGAGACTGCTCCGGGTACAGTCACAGCAGAGAAATGCGCTTCCTGGATGGAGGCGGGTATCAATCGCATCAGTCTGGGCGTGCAATCGTTCGTCGAGAGGGAACTCGCGCGAACCGGCCGGAAGCATACGGCTGAAGTAGTTTCGCGGGAGATTGCGCTGCTACGGCAGGGGGGGATCACGAACATCAACGTGGACCTGATTGCCGGGCTGCCGGGACAAGACTCGTCATCGTGGATGGAATCGCTCGGGTGGGTGGAGCGGCTCGCGGTGCCGCACGTCTCGATCTATATGCTGGAGGTGGATGAAGACAGCCGGCTGGGTCAAGAAATTCTGCTGAACGGAAAGCGCTACGGCGCGCCCGAGGTGGCCGCCGACGATGAGATAGCGGCGATGTATGAGATGGCCGTGGAGCGGCTGCACGGGATGGGCATCGAGCGGTACGAAATTTCGAATTTTTCGCGGCCCGGCTTTGAATCGCTGCACAACCTGAAGTACTGGAGGCTGGAGCGCTACGCCGGGTTCGGTGCCGATGCGCATTCTTTCAATGGGGAGAAGCGGGTCCAAAATGCCGAGTCGGCTGCTGAGTACGTAGAGCGGTGGAAGAAGGGCGAATCCACGCAGACGGCTGAAAGCGAGGCCGATGCAGGCGACGAGAGGTTCTTTGTCGGGTTGCGGCTCTCTGAAGGGATCCAACCCGCTGCCGACGAGTGGCTCCGTTGGAATCAGCCCATCGAGCGTTTCCTCTCGATTGGGCTCCTGGAAAGCAGGGGTGACCGGCTGCGACTGACGGATCGCGGGGTGCTCCTGTCGAATGAAGTCTTCGCGGAGTTTGTGACGTAATGGCGGATGTAATCGACTTTCGCAGCGACACGGTCACGAAACCGTCCGCCGAAATGCGGCGGGCCATGGCGGAAGCGGAGGTGGGCGACGACGTCTACGGCGAAGATCCCACCGTGAACCGCCTGGAGCGGCGCGCTGCCGAGCTGGCCGGAAAAGAAGCGGCCCTTTTTGTACCGTCCGGCACCATGGGGAACAACATTGCCATCAAGCTGCACACCGAGCATGGACAGGAAGTGATCTGCGAAGCGCGGGCCCACATCCTGGACTGGGAACTGGCCATGATGGCGTGGTTTGCGGGTTGTGTGGCCCGCACGGTGGTGTCCGAAGACGGCCTGCCTGGCTGGAACGAAATTAAGAAGGTAGTGAAAAGCGCCACTCCGCATCGCGCGCCCACGGGACTGATTGAAATTGAGAACACACACAACATGGCGGGTGGGCTGGTGTATCCCATTGCAGTGATCAACGAGATCTGCGACGAGGCTCACGCGCTGGGGATACCGGTTCATAT
>JBBSHP010001001.1:0-2374 GCA_038232555.1 Bryobacterales bacterium | reverse complement strand
CTTCCAAATTAGTGATATTACTTCCAATTCCTTTGCTGCCGCTCCATTACAATCTGTTTCTTCGTCGCCACTCACAAACTACTTGTATCAGAATTTCGTGCAGGACCCGCCGGGTGTCAGCAATATCGCGCAGATCGTTCCCAACTTCGTGCGGTTTCCGCTGGGAGCTGTAGTGAACGGCCTCTCACGTCCCATACCGGACAATACGAAAGCGCCGAACCCGTCTCTTTGGCGTAAGATTTTCGATCTCAAGAAACCTTTAAATCACCAGGCGCTGTAACCATATGTGGCCTATCTCTATTCTTTTACTCCTAGCCGGAGTTGCTTCCGCGCAACCCGCTTCCATCGGTGCGTTTGGCTACGCTGGACCGGACCTGGTATCTGTTGCTCCCGGGCAAATAGTCACTCTATACCTACAAGGCGTCCAACCTCGGCTGGATCGGATATTTAGAGCGCAAACCCTACCATTACCGAAATCCGTTGGCGGCATTTCTGTCATTCTTCGGCAAAGCATTGATGGATATTCGACGCCGATTGCCGCTCCGATCCTTTCCCTAAGGAGCGTGGCGGCCGGCTGCGATCCCTCGACTCCTCAGTTAACTCATTATTTCATAATCTGCGCCGGTCAAATCACGATTCAGATACCTTACGAGCTTGTACCAGGATCGCAGGTAGCCGGCAGTCTTATCGCGACATCCCTTAGGGCAGCGCTTATCGTGTCTGAAAACGGATTGGAAGGACTACCTATACCTGTCCTGCCTGTGTTTGATCAAGTTCACGCAGTGAATCCGTGCGATGCGATGTTTGTGGGCAATCCAGCCTCACCGGAGAATAGCTGTGGCGTAGCCGTCACCCATGCCGACGGATCTCGAGTGACCCATGCGAAACCAGCGCGGCAACTTGAGTCGGTAACGATGTATGCGCTCGGATTAGGCTTGACTTGGCCTCCGGCCAGCACTGGTGAACGCGCCAAGCGCGCCGCCGTAGTCTCACCAGACCGGTTTAAACTAGGCGCTACCTTTGCGGTCAATGCGCCAGCAATGCCAACCGTGAACCCCGTGACGGGTGCCGCGCTGCCAAGCCAGATGCTGATAAAACCCAACTACCTGGGACTTGTCGAAGGTTATGTTGGTTTATACCAGATCAACTTTACGGTTCCACAGCTTCCTCCAGAGACTATCTCATGCGACGCTCGGACGTCCTTCGATACAAATGTCACCGTTTCGATCGGGACGGTAAACGGGTATAGCGGTGGCGACATCTGCGTTACTCGTTGAGGGGTCCTAATGATTATGAATGTCAGTGAGTTTTCGACCTCACTATTCCAGCACGCTCACAACCAGCGAATGGATTAAACAGGAGGCGCTAGTCCTCAGCCTTAATCCACGCGAACCAAAGTGAGGCCCACTGCGCCTCCCGATGGCTTATCGCCCAAAGCCAGCCTAAAGGGGCACCTTGCCACTGAACAGCAAGGCGCGCTCATGATCGCGATCGCTCCGGTCGCACCGTTGCGGAAATCCTCCTTCCCGATGGTCGCAGCCGCAATCGCGAGCTGGTTCGAAATGGCTTTGCCTGGCACTATCGCCGATACTCGTCCGACCGAACACTCCAAGCCCTCGAAGAAGAAGCCCGAGATAACCGCGTGGACTGTGGCACGATCCCCATCCTGTGCCGCCCTGGGATTTCCGGCAGGAACACCGGGGCACGATGGACCTCCACTACGGCAGGCATTAGATGGAGCCGCTTTCACAACGACACGTGTACAGGGAATCGGTGGCCATGGTGTACCCCTCCCGAACTTCCATGCAATCCAGCTACAAGCGTGCTCCGATTTGAAGCGGCGACGCCGGGAAGCCGTACTTGCCGTCCCCAACTGCGAACTGGGCCTCCGGTCGTGACGCCAACCAGATAGCGGACTCTGGCCGGCCGATGACTTTCACCCTTTACGCTTCCACTCGCGCAATGCACTCAAATCGCCAAGCTTTCCGAATTGATTGCTCGAATCGGAAACGCGGCAGCATTCCGGGGACGTAAACGCGCCTGAGCATCCAACGTAAAGCGAGAGAGACAGACGGATTTCGTCAACGGTGGTCCTCTTTTCTGCCTCCATTCTCTTGGCACTGCTTCGGGCTGAATTCCTGCGCCCTGCACGCTGCGGGCGCTCTTCTTCGTGCTTTACCTCGTCACAGTTGTTCCGGACCGCGCGCCCTCCGGGTTTCGGAACCCCCAGAACAATTTCAAGATCTCTCGCGAAACCGGCTCGAAGAAATTGATTCCGGTTCCCCCAAAAAAGCACGCCCTTGGTTTGGGAGCAGTAGCCGCTCGCTATTTAGTGCCCAAGAGAATAGGGCAACAAAAAGGAGATACACGTTAT
>JBBSHP010001000.1:0-2374 GCA_038232555.1 Bryobacterales bacterium | reverse complement strand
GGAAAAAACGCCACATTACCCCACTCCGTCTTACCTGCTTACAGAGGGCCCTTACCGATATAGCCGCAACCCGATCTATCTGGCTGAGCTGACCATCTGGCTGGGCTGGATCTTATTCTATGGAAGCTTTGCCGTAGCGGGTATCTTTGCGGTTGGAGCCCTGTTGGTCGGGCCTATCGTAGTGCCGCGCGAAGAGCGCGGTCTGGAAGCCAGGTTGGGCGCCGAGTATCGCGAATTCCGACGCACCACGCCCCGATGGTTGGGAAAGATAAAACGGTAGGATTTTGTTATCGAAGAAGTGTTTCATCGATATGGGGAACCCAAGGGGTGTGCGCTGCGACTTCAAGGCTTTGGAGAAACGCCGCCTGCAAGCTCTGAATCTGTTCGCGGGCAATCTGAACAACAGCGAGATTGGCCGCCGCTTTCAGGCAATTCGGAACAAGAAGCGCGAACGTGGCGAGAATTCCTGCAAGTCGTAGCACGGGTCAATTTCTATACCCTGGCATGGGGAATGTCAAAGGAATCTCTGCAATTAACTTTGCTACAGAATCGCAACTCGCCCAAACAACGGACGTCTTTCTAAGCGAGGGAGAAACGACATGAAACGGATTTTAGTGGGGACCTTGGCTTTATTCTCAATCACTCGTGTCCAAATTAGATTTTGAGAAAGCAGGCTGAGTCTAGCTGGTAGCGTGAGAAGAGTTCGGCAAGAACGATCTTCACGCGAAAGAGAGACTCAGCCATGAAACGAGTATGCAGCATGTTCAGCCAGGTTCTGCAATTGATTCCGCGGGACCGTTTTGAGAGCGCGGTGCAAATGCACAATGCCGAGCGGCATGCGCGCGGATTCAGCAGTTGGGGGCAGCTCATTGCGATGCTGTTCTGCCAGTTGGGAGGGGCCAAGTCGCTGCGTGAGATCACCGAAGGGCTGCAGGCGAGCGAAGGAAAGCTGAGGCATCTGGGGCTGCCGGAAGCACCGGCCCGATCGACGCTCGCCTATGCCAACAGTCATCGTCCTTGGGAGTTGTACGAGACGGTGTTTCACCAGCTATTGGCGGATTGCCAAAAGCGTTTAGGTGTGGCCAAAGCCGGTGCGAAGTTGGGCTTGCCGGGCAAGCTGTTGAGTTTGGATGCGACGGTGATCGATTTGTGCGCGGCGGTATTCGATTGGGCGCAGTTCCGGACCACGAAAGGCGCGGTGAAGTTGCACTTGCTGTTGGATCACGACGGCTATCTGCCCTGCTACGCGGTGGTCACCGAAGGCCGGGTGCATGAGATCCAGGTGGCGCGGAAGCTGAACTTCCAGCGCGGCACGATGCTGGTGTTCGACCGCGGCTACGCCGATTACGGATGGTTTCAGCGGCTCACCGAGGAAGGCGTTCACTTCGTCACCCGGTTGAAGGACAACGCCACGTATGTGGTGATGGAGGAGAGGCAACCTGTGGGTGACGGCGTGGTTTCCGACGAGATCCTGGTGTTGGAAAAGCAAGCATGCTCCGAGCAGGCCCCCTTCTTGCGGCGCGTGCGTTACTGGGATGCATTGACCCGGCGGGAACTGGTTTTCCTGACCAACCATCTGGACTTGGCGGCAGTGACGGTGGCTGCTGTCTACAAAGAGCGGTGGCGGATAGAACTGCTTTTCAAAGCGCTCAAACAGAACTTGCGGATCAAAACCTTTGTCGGCACAACGGCCAACGCGCTCAAAACTCAAATTTGGACAGCACTGATCGCTCTGCTGGCCGTCAAGTTCCTTCAGTTGCAGGCAAAGTCTCCGTGGAGCTTGTCGCGTCTGGTCGCTCTTCTACGCCAGCAACTCTTTGTTTACCGTGATCTTTGGCTCTGGCTGGAGAAGCCTTTTGAGCCGCCTATTCCGATCCGCGAAGAGGATTCGCCGCAGTTACCGTTGGCCTGGAGCGCCTGATGTTTCGGACAGCATCCAACCCGGTTCGCCGTTTTCCTCCCAGCACCTCCTTCCTGTCTTTGCTTTCAACAGCGGTCAGGCGTCAGCCTGGCTCATTTGGACACCAGTGAAAGATTATGAAATGGCTTTGCGGGCACGTTTGACTTTCTCCAATATGTCGACGGCTTTTGCGGTCCAGATGAATGGTTTGGGTTTCGCATTGTGGCGGTCGATGTAGTCTCCGATGGCCATGATGTGTTATTCGACGTCCCGGAATACGCCTCGACGGAGCCGGTTTGGCGTGAGGTCGCGGAAGGGAACTTCAGCCACTCCTGATGGCGGTGCCGGTCGTCGAACATGCCGATCACGGTCCCATCCAACGTGTTGAGTGCCGCAAACAGAGTTGCAGTTCCGTTGCGTTTGTAGTCGTGAGTCATAGTGCCGGCCCGACCCTTTTTCAGAGGCAAGCCCGGT
>JBBSHP010000999.1:0-2374 GCA_038232555.1 Bryobacterales bacterium | reverse complement strand
GGAAGCTAGGGTAGAGTGGACTCTCCGCCGGTCGGTCTACCCTATGAACTCTCAGACTGCAAGCCGAAATGCACTCCGTGCTTAGCGCCCCGCCACGCGGCCGGGCAGTTCCATGACGGTTACGCTCGCATGCGGGAATGTATATGCAAACCCCGGGCCCTGCATAACCGTCGCAGTTTCCACAGGATGAACGGCTGCCGGCCGCATCTCGTCGTTCACCTCGTATATGCTGAATCCCGACAAGGTCTGGATGCGCGCCGTCCCAGTCGGCCTAAAGTTGGCCACTCGAATCTGCGTGGGAGTGTCGCGATCCAAGTTGCGGTTCACGCAGAAAAGCGTCAACTTATCACCACTCTCGTTCAAAGCGGAAACCACGTCCAGGTAAGGCACTCTTTCGATTTCAGGAAGGCGCACATTGCCGTCATGAACATCATAGGTTTCGCCGGTGGTGAGAGTTTCGACCGGAACTGAAGCGTCGGCATTAGAATACATCCGGAAGGCCCAGTAGGCTGGAACTCCGTAGACCCGTCCGCGCTTTTTCCAGATGCCTCCGAACTCGATGAGACCGGTCATATCCGATAGGGTAGTGAAATCGGCCGTGCGGATGAGAGTATTCAGCAACCCGGCGGTGCAGATCGCCCCGCCCAGGTTAGTGAAGCGAGGCACGCCCGTATCGGGTCCATGAAACAGCCACTCAGTGAAGGCGATGTTGACGCGGCCTTTCGCAACTTTGTCGCTATCAATCTGACGTTTCATTTCGCGCAAGCGCCGCTCCAGTCCCACCGGCAAGGCGAAAGCACTTTGTGCGAGGAACTCGGGCGAAGCGTCACGCCGGCGCACATTTCCATCACCTACGACAAAATGCGTGGAGAGGAAATCGAAGTCGCGGGCATTGTCGAGTTGCGCTGCATTCCAATCGCGGAAACGATCCGGGTCGCCTCCGGTAGCGATCAGCCGGGCGCGCCGGTCTACTTTGTGAATTGCGTCGGCGAAGGCTTTAGTATGAGCCGCGACTCTCTGCAAGGTGGGGTAGCCGACTTGAAACTCCCCCCACAGCTCGTTCCCCAGTTCCCACAGCAGTCCGCCGGATTTGTCTCCCCACCGGCCGTTCACGTACTGAACCCAGTCGGCGGCCTCTTGAGGGGTTCCGGTTCCAAGATTCAGAGCGATCTGAGGTTGCGCGCCGATCAGTTCGCAGAAGCGCAGGAACTCATCGGTACCGAAGGTGTTGTATTCCGGTATGCCCCAAGCGATGTTCAGCATGCTGATGCGCTTGTCGGCCGGCCCCACTCCATCGCGCCAATGATAAGCGGAGGTGAAGTTGCCTCCGAAACGCACGATGGGGGAGCGCAGCTCGCGGGCGAGTGTGATCATTTCCGGATCCATCCCGTTCAGGTGATCGACGGGCAGCAGGGCCGCCTGATCGATCAGGGCACGGCCCTCATTCGATAGTGCGATCACGAAATCGGCGGGCTCAAGCGGCGCTAACTGTCGAGGTGAAAGCTCCAGCGTATATTCGTAGCGACGCCAATCCGCTCCAGTCAGATCAACCTGTTTGCGCGCGAACACCGTCTCGGGATGGTTGCGGCGGCGCAGAGATATCTCAACGCCCCGCGGCCCGCTAAGATGCTTGGCATAGAAGCTGCCTCTATATTTCAGGGTTCTATGGACTGGAAGATAAACCTGCTGGCGCACGCCGGTCTGCTTACCGGGAAGGGCCATCAGGAGTAGAGAACGGGCGGAATTTGCAGCGTCGTTCCAGCGCGGCTCGTAGCGCCAGCCTTGGGAATAATCGAGCGGCTCCCAAGGCAACGGCAATCCCATTTGCGAGGAGCGGGTGAGCGCGGGCTCGCGCTCCAGCATGCCGCGGATCGTGCCAGCGTTCCACAGGTTCTCCTCAAAACTTGGATTTTGCAGAATCTCGGCCCACAGCCCGTTGTACGTGGAGTTTCCGATCGGCTCCAGGAATGTGCCGTAAATCGTGCGCGGAATTTTGTAAGCGGCCGGCTTCCCGGCGTCGATGTCGATGGTCGTCTGACCCTGCAGGGCCGCTGCCCAAACGAAGATCGAGAAACTTTTCAGCGAGCGAGCAAGCCAGGCAGTTTTCATATTTTCACCAAAGACAGATTCATTCTAATCTCCACGATTCCGCAAAAACGGAAAAGCTGCTACGTTTCATTCATGGACCGCCGTAAATTCCTGACAGCGCTGCTGGGCTATCGTCTTCTGCCGTCCACTTACGGACAAATTGTCAAATCTGGACCAGCCGGTTCGTCCAGGTTCGTTAACATTACAGCGCAATCTCGAATCGATTTCCATTGCTCGGCTTCCCATACCTCTCAGAAATACCTTATCGAAAGTATGGTGGGCGGCG
>JBBSHP010000998.1:0-2376 GCA_038232555.1 Bryobacterales bacterium | reverse complement strand
ACGTTTTCCTGTACGCACCGCTGTTGATCCTGGCAGCGTTCAGTTTCAACCGATCCAAGTTCACCGTCTGGGAGGGATTTTCGCTCACGTGGTATCGCGCGGCTTTTCGCGATCCGCAACTAGGAGAAGGCGCCATCAACAGCCTCATCATCGCAGTGGTGGCTACTATCCTTTCCACCATCATCGGTACGTTGTGCGCGTACGGGCTCTGGAAACGCAGCTCACCCGTCCTGGCCGGGTCGCTATATCTGTCGCTGGTTACTCCGGAGATCGTGACCGGGATCTCCCTGCTCGCGTTTTATCAGGCTATTTTCCGCTTTCTGCATTTCCAACTCGGGATGCACACCGTCATCATGGCCCACGTGGCATTCTCGATCGCCTACGTAGTCATCGTGGTTTTAGCGCGACTCCGAACCATGGACGGCCAACTGGAGGAAGCTGCGCTCGATTTGGGCGCGAACGAATTGGGCGCATTTTGGTACGTGACGCTCCCGGCCATCTTGCCCGCCGTGATCTCGGCGGCGTTGCTGGCCTTCACGGTATCGTTCGACGACTATGTGATCACCAGCCTGGTCGCGGGCGTCGATTCCGAGACCCTGCCCATGGTGATCTACGCGATCGCTCGACGGGGAGTAAACCCGGTGGTCAACGCGATCTCGGCCATGGTAATTTTCGGATTTGGCGCACTGATACTTTTGTCTGAGAGCCTGCGAGCGAAAGACACCGCATGAGACGCCGTGATTTCCTGGCCGCGACTGGTACTCTCGCAGGCTGCGCGCCCGATCGGCGTCCCCGCTTGAATGTGTTCAATTGGTCCGACTATATTGCTCCCGTCACCGTGCCCGGCTTTGAACGTGAGTACGGGTGCCGCGTTCGCTATGGCATCTACGAAAGCAATGAGGAAATGCTGGCGCGCGTGATGGGCGGCAATTCGGGTTGGGACGTCGTCTTTCCGACGGATTATCTGGTCACTCCCATGCGGGTCAACGGTCTGCTTGCGCCGGTTGAGAAGCAGTTCGTTCCAAATCTTCTCAACCTGCAGCCGGCGTTCCAAGCACCCGAGTGGGACCCAAAACTCGAATGGTCCGTGCCGTACATGGTGATTGCGGCTGGAATAGCATACAACCGGAAACTTGTTCCAGCGCCCGCGGCGTGGGCCGACCTGTGGAGTTCCCGGCTGCGGGGTCGTTTAACGATGCTGGACGACCCGTTCGACGTCATGGGAGCTTGTCTCAAGAAGCTGGGCTATTCGATCAATGTGAATGGTACGGCTGAGTTGAAGGAAGGTCAGCGGCAGGCCATCGCACAGAAGCCTCTTCTGCGCGCGTATTTAAACGCCGAGGTTCGGGACCAACTGGTAAGCGGAGACGTACTCGCGGCCCAGATGTGGAACACTACCGCCCAGCAAGCCATGGATGCTTCGAGCGATATTGGTTTCGTTTATCCAATCGAAGGCTACGCGGTTTATCCAGACTGTATGGTGATCCTGCGGGAAAGCAAACGTCAGGAGCTTGCGCACAAGTTTCTCGATTATATGTTGCGGCCCTCCGTCGCCGCCGCGAATGCGCTGGCCGCCCGGACCACCTCCACCAACGCTGGTGCGCTTCCCTTACTTCCTGAACCTTTTCGGAATAATCCTGTACTCTATCCCTCGCCCGGCATTGTCGCTCGCGGCGAGTGGGCCAAAACGCTCGCTCCTGAATCACAGAGACTTCGCGACCGTTTGTGGACCGAGATCAAGTCCGCGTAAACTGAAGCTATGGCTAAAGAATATTCGACTCCGCCCATGATGGCGATCGACCAGAACAAGAAGTACACGGCTTCCATCGAAACAACCAAGGGCACGATTGTTTGTGACCTGTTCGCCAAAGACGCTCCTGCGACCGTGAACAACTTTGTCTTTCTGGCTCGGGACAAGTTCTACGATGGAACAAAGTTTCATCGCGTCATCGGCGACTTCATGATTCAAGGCGGAGACCCGACGGGTACGGGCCGGGGCGGGCCGGGGTACCGCTTCGACGACGAGGTGAAGAACAACCCGAACAAGCACAAAGTGGGCTCCCTGTCGATGGCCAATGCCGGGCCGCACACCAATGGAAGTCAGTTCTTCATCACCCATGTAGTTACCAGCCACCTGGATGGCAAACACACCGTATTCGGACAGGTGAGCGAAGGTCAGGACGTTGTCAACGAGATTCAACAAGGTGATCAAATCAAAACCATAACGATTGCCGAGGCGTGACAGAGAAGCGAATCATCGTAGTAGGTGGCGGCATCATCGGGCTGGCCACCGCCTACCGCCTAGGCCAGAGATTTCCCACCGCCCAGATCACCGTTCTTGAAAAAGAATCCTGCGTTGGACAACACCAATCGGGT
>JBBSHP010000997.1:0-2385 GCA_038232555.1 Bryobacterales bacterium | reverse complement strand
GACTCACCCGCCCTTCCCATGCTTTTCGCCGTCAGCGATCTTCCCGAACTCACGGAGCCCGTGGCAGGACCCGTGCCCGTGCCCAGTGTCATCAACGGCCGCCTGTCCAAGGCCGGCGAGATCGATCGCTATCGGCTGCAGGTGGAGCCGGGGGATAAGCTGCTGTTTGAAATACAAGCGCGCGAACTCGGCACTTCCCGCCTGGAAGGGGTTATCACGGTCTACGATGCGAAGGGCAAAAAGCTCGATTCGGCCGGAGACAAGCCGCTGCCTGAAGACGTCTTCGCGGTACAAGGCACCAGCCGCACCAGCAACGACCCGTTTCTCAACTTCACCGTGCCGAAAGATGCGCATGAGATCGTCATTGCTGTGGAGGATCTGGCAGAGCGCGGGGGGCCGTTCTATGCTTACCGGCTGATTACCCGCCGTCAAGCCGAGGATTTTCAGCTCGCGATTTCTTCTGCGTATGTGAACGTTCCGGCAGGCGGCACCGTGGCCGTGAGTGTGGCGGCTGACCGTCGCGGGTATGACGGGCCCATCCAACTCAGCGTGGCCGATCTGCCCAAAGGCTTTCAAGTGGAGGGTGGGTATATCCCGCGTGAATATGTCGATCCGAGTAACACACGCTCATTCAACCGCCGGGGCGTTTTAAACATCACTGCCGACCCGGCCATCAATCCTGGCCTTGATCTTTCCGGCCATCCGCTCATCATTTGGGGCGAGGGCAAGCTTGCGGACGGAAGCACCTTGCGTAGGCGCGCACGCGGACCCGGCATGCTGGTGGATGTTTCAGGGGCGACTGCGCAGGGTGTGGTAGATCGCCAGCGGCCCATCGCGGCTCCCTGGCTGGGTTTCGACTTGCCGGCCGCTGTTTCCGAGCCGGGCGTGGCGACTCTGGAAGTGCGGCAGACCTCCTCCAAACGTCTCGATGAAGGGAACCGGTATGAATACGAATACACTTGGAAGATGCGCACCGGCACGCCGCCCAAGAATGTTAGCCCTGAGATCATTGGCGCGCGTGACATCCGGATCATCGACATGAAATCGACCGGGAAAGGTGGCACGTTCACGGTGACCACCACCAAAGCTACCGATCCGGCCCGTTATGATATGTACGTCTCCGGCCGAGTAAAAACGGAGGAAGGGGACGTGTCGATTGTGTCGCGGCCTATTCCGTTTGAAGTTCCTGAGGGGAGCGCGAAATGAGAAAAACGGCTTCAACGATGGCCCTGACATGGCTTGCGGCGGGGATCCTGAGCGCCGCGGAGCCGCCCAAGATCACATTCCTCCGCGATATTTCGCCCATCCTGAACAAGGTGGGATGCTCGTCGGGAACCTGCCACGGCGCGGCCAAAGGTAAGAACGGCTTTAAGCTATCGCTGCGCGGTTACGACCCGCAATTCGATTACGAGGCGTTGCTCTACGACTTGGCGGGACGCCGCTTCAATCGGGCCGATCCGGCGCGCAGTCTCATGCTGGCCAAGCCGACCCAACAGGTAGCACACGGTGGCGGTTTGCGGTTTGATGTGAAATCGGACTATTACAAAACCATCTTGACCTGGATCGCGCAGGGCGTAGCGTTCGGGGATCCCGCTCAGGACTCGGTGGCGCGGCTGGAGACAGAGCCGAAGGAAATCCTGATGAGCAAGCCGGGCGAGGCCAGCGGCGTCAAGGTGACGGCAGTTTTCGCGGATGGTGGAACCCGCGATGTTACCCGCGAAACCAACATCGACAGCAACGTGCCAAACGTCGCTGAAGTAGGCACGCACGCGGACGTGAAGGGAGCGCGGGTGGGTGAAGCCACTCTGCTGCTGCGATACCAAGGCAAGTTTGCCACGGTGCCTGTGACGGTGCTGAATCCGGAGCCGGGCTTTGTCTGGCAGCCACTCGCGCAGAATAACTACATCGATAAATGGAACGACGCCAAGCTGCAGAAGCTGAAAATTCAGCCCTCCGAGAGCATTGACGACGCGGGGTTCCTGCGGCGCGTCTCTCTCGATTTGACGGGACAACTGCCCGTCCCCAACGATATTCGCGCCTTTCTCAGCGATCCCGCGCCATCCAAAGTGAAACGCAGCAGGATGATCGACAAGCTGATTGCCAGCTCCGGGTTTGTCGATCACTGGACTCTGAAATGGGGCGACCTGCTGCAAGCGAATCGAAAGTATCTCGGCGAGAAAGGCACCTACGCTTTCGACAACTGGATCCGCGAATCGTTCACGGCCAACAAGCCTTACGACAAGATGGTGCGGGAGTTGCTCTCGAGCGCAGGCAGTTCTTACGAGAACCCGGCCGCCAACTTCTTCCGCGTTACGCGCGATCCCAAGCCGACCATGGAGAAGACCACGCAGGTCTTCCTGGGTGTGCGCATGGTCTGCGCGCAGT
>JBBSHP010000996.1:0-2385 GCA_038232555.1 Bryobacterales bacterium | reverse complement strand
GATGAGGGGTGAGTCGTTGAGCCTCAGTGTGGGCCGATTCTGCGGACGCGTCACTTCTCCAGGCCGCGCGGGCTCGACCGCAAGCTGTTGCGCACGCTCTCGGCGAGTGAATGGGTACGGCAGAACCAGAATGTTTTGTTCATTGGGCCAACCGATCCAACGACATTATGCACCCCCTTGCCACACAATTGAAAACACAGCATCAGCATTGCCCAGCCTTCGATTCACGATCACGCGTTTACGAATTGGTAACTCCCTCTTAGCCGGGTTCTCAAGACAACCCCGGCAGAAGAAGCGTAGCATCATTTAAGGATTCATCCCGAAGCCCTCTATCTCGATTCTTTAATGCCGTGGCCGCTCGAATTACTTCCGGTGACGCAATGTCTTTCGCATCGATCTGCCATGGCGCACCGGACACGATCTGCGCCGCAGGAAGAATTTTCAGTTCGATAAGCCGCCGCACGACGCTCGCGCTGACGCCCAGTTGTTCGGCTGCTCGTTGAAGATTCAACTGGCCAGCTCGCTGCTCCACGCGGCAGACCGGCAGCTTCAGATATTGTCGAAGAGAACGGACCCGCGTTTCGTTCCAGGTGTTGCCGGCCCCGGTCCTGAGTCCAATGCGATTCAAGGTGAGCGCGATCTCCTCATCCGTATAGCCGCCAGCCATCTGCCGCACGAGATCAACGGCTTCAGTCTTCGTGCATCTCCCATGGTGGCCCGTCTTCAGCTTTGGCACGCGCAACTCGGAGTGGCGTCCCCCTGCCCAATGAATCACGAGTACGACTTCCTGTTTCTGCTCGTCGACATTGGCCACAATTTCCTCAATCATGATTCGGGTGATCCGCTGTTTGAGAGCCAGATCCGTTGTTGGCGACTCCCATATGGCCGGGAGATCTTCAGCCAGCCGAAGCAATCCGGCCTTATCGATCACCGGCTCATTAAAAGACTCCCGCGTTATCTGGTCGAACTTACTCTCCAGATCTTTGACGCTTTGCAAGCTGGCGTTCCAGCGGGCTTCCAGTTCCGAGGCCACCAGACGGTTGTCAGGATCGACGGACTCATAGCGGCGACCAGCAAGGCGCGCCTCATACCTTGCTTGCTCTAACTCAAGTTCCAGAGCTCGGGCGCGCTCGTTCTGTTGCTGCGATCTCTGCTCGGCTACGCGCAGGGCGGCATCAATCGCGACCGGCTGCACCACCTTTAGGATTTCATCCGACACCGCCTGGTCGATGCGCACCCCGCCAAACGAAATGCACTTCGGAACGCCTTGATTGATATGCCCGTTGATGCACTGGTACCGCATCTCCTGCCTGTTCTTGCCCAGATAGTGAACACGCAACATGCGGCTGCAGCGGTGACATCGCATCACACCTACTAACAGGCTCCGTCCGCCTCTCCCGCTTTGCCTTCCCATACGAGACTTCATACGAGCATTCTCGGCAATAACTTTCTGGTTCGCCTCGAACCGCTCCCATGTAATGTATCCGGGATGATGATCGCGAATCAAGACTGTCCATTGGTCCTGTGGCTTCCGGTGGCCCTCCGTGCGGCGCGCCCGGCCCATGCTGATTTTCGTGCGGACCTCGGTTCGTCCGAACGCATAGGCGCCAGCGTACATCGGATTAGTTAAGATCGCCAGAATCGTGTGATAGAGGGGAGGTTTCCAATAAATCTGCTGATTTTTGCTGTCGTAGCCAAGTGCGGGCAAAGAGACTTTTTCCTCGCGAAACCACAGCAGCACCTGGCGAGCACTTCCGCGTTGGTCGAACTTCTGGAAGACCAGGTGAACCGCGTTCTGCACCCGCTGGTCGGGATCAATCTCGATCGCGTCGTTTGATCCCCGGCAAAAACCGACAGGTAGGCAGAATCGCAGTTCTCCTCGTCTCGCCTTCTGGCGAATAGCCTCCAACGAACGCTGGCGCAGAACGCTTAGTTCGAACTCGCTCATCGTGCCACGAAGCCCCAGCAACAGTCGGTCATTGCTCAGCCGGGGATCATACACGCCTTCCGGATCGACGAGCACCGCTTCAATCAGGCCGCACAATTCGATCAAGTGATGCCAGTCGCGTCCGTTTCGAGCAAGGCGCGATGCTTCTAGGCAGAAAACGGCGCCCACTTGTCCTTCGCACACCTCCGTCACAAGCCGCTGAAAACCCGGCCGGTCCACCAACCCAGAGCCAGAGCGCCCCAGGTCTTCATCGATAGTTTCGACCTCGGCAAAACCCAGTTCGCGTGCGTAATTGGCGAGATTATATTGGCGCAACTGGCTTTCACGGTTATGCAATAGCTGAGTGGGACTCGACTGGCGCACATAAACGATGGCTCGACGCTGCAGGTGCGCCGGCGTGAGCTTAGACGTCATGGTCGCCCCCTTTTCCGTGTTCG
>JBBSHP010000995.1:0-2386 GCA_038232555.1 Bryobacterales bacterium | reverse complement strand
CGGCTTCGATCTCAAACCGGCCGTCGTAGAGGTGTCTGTGCGTCCGATTCTGTTCCACGCTCAGGGGAAGACGAACCTGATCTTACGCGGGCTTTCTTTTATTCGCGGCAACCGCTCGGTGCCGGACAGTTCCGTTGAGATACTCGATTCACAAAATATCCAAGTGGAGGACTGCGAGTTCCGCTGGAACAATTGGGATGCGTTTCAGGTCTCGACGTCAACCAACGTTACGGTTCTACGAAGCGTCGCCAACAACAACGGAGCAGCAGGGTTTGGCGCTTATAAGTTAAAGAATGCCCTCTATTCGGACAATGAAACATCCTATAACAACTGGCGCGGGGCTCAAGGTGGGTTTTACGGGTGGGCCGTAGCGGGAAGTAAGTTCGGCAACCTGCACGGAGCTGTGATCCGGAATCACCACTCCGAGAATAACCAGACCCGAGGATTCTGGCTGGATTACGACAACGCGCGGGTTCTGGTCGAAAATGTGAATTGGTCGAACAACTTCGGTGACGGAGTGTTCATCGAAGCCAACGAAGGTCCTATCCTGATCCGTAACAGCACTTTCTCTAACAACAAAAATGGATCGGGCATATCCGGAGCCTCTTCTAGCGATATCACTCTCGCGCAGAATACCATTTCGGGGAATGAGCTGTCTCAGGTACAGATTACTGGCGATTTCGATCGTCAAGTGACCAACTGGGAGACAAACGTCACTTATACCTTGCGCGCAGAACGTTGGACGCTCACGTGTAATGCGATAGCGAACACGGATAAGTCCCAGGTGCTAGTGGAAACCCCCAACTGGGCGCACTTTCTAAACAGCGTTCAATCCCAAAAGGACGTCTGGTTCACCGCCACCAACGCGTTCCCCTTCAAAATCGGCAATGCTAAATTCAGCTACAGCGATTGGAAAGGGGTAACAAAGTAGAACCCGTCGCCTTGTCCCATCCAGGATCGCCTTTCAACCGAGCGAATCCGCCCCAGGGCCGTCAGGTTCGAATCCAACATACTGAACCTCCTCCTCAAGCTGGATTCCAAATTGTCGATATACTCTGCCCTTCAGATCGTCGATTATCTCCCGCACCTCGCCTGCGGAACCATGCCCTGCGTTGTAGATCAGGTTGGCATGATAATCGGCCACGTGAATGTCTCCATTGCGCAAACCCTTAGCCCCCACTTGCTCCAGGAAATAAGCGGACGGAACTTTACCTTCGCGTATGGCCTTGGCGGGAAGCAGAGCGCGGACGGGTTCCGGCAACTCGCCCAATATTAAGTTTTTGAAGATGCTGCCGGCACACTTCATAGTCGGCGGATATTTTTCATTGCGCGTCCCCAGTATTCCGTCCGCGATCCCCCGCAACTCATTCGACGGCGCGGTATCCATCAGAAGGTGGGCAGAGAAAATGATCCATTCCTTGTGCCGCTTGAAAGTGCTTTCCCGGTAGTGAAACCTGCACTCGGCGTTGTCAAATACGCGCACCCGGTCCCCGTCGAAGAACCGCACTTGGCCCACCCGCTCCATAATGGAATGCCCGTACGCGCCGGCAGTCCCATAGATCGCGGCGCCCACCGAGCCCGGAATGCCGGTCATTGTCTCCGTACCTTGCAGTCCATGGGCGATGGCATGGTCCACCAAATCCTGCAACTCCGCGCCTGCCTGGGCGTGAATGGATAGTCCCTGGTTTGAAATTGCGCGGGCTCGGAACCGCAGCACCACGCCGGGAAATCCCTGGTCCGCTACGATCAGGTTGGTCCCGCCGCCGATGACTACATACCGCAAGCCAGACGAGCGAACTACGCGCAGCGCTTCCATAAAGCTGGGTTCCTGCTCCGTCTCGATATACACGTCCGCCGGTCCACCAATGCCGAACCGCGTATACCGGCTGAGCATTACGTGCTCCAGCATTTTTAGATAAGGAATCTCGGCGAGGCGCTGTAGCGTCTCTTCAACGGCGGGCACTTAGTAAATTATAAAGTAGATCCGTTCAATGGAGTCACTTTGAAAGCTGATTTTGCCGGGTTTCCACCCGAGGCGATGCACTTCATGCGCGGGCTGGCCCGAAACAACAATCGAGAATGGTTTCAGCCACGCAAGCATCTCTTTGATACGCACGTGCGAGAGCCTATGCTGCAGTTGGTGAGCGCGATTAATCGTGAGCTGGTCCGATTCGCCCCGGAGTACGTCACCGATCCTGCTAAAGCGGTTTTCCGGATTTATCGGGATACCCGCTTTGACCCGGACAAGACGCCTTATAAGGATCACATTGCGGCGTCGTTCGGCCGCCGGGGTCTGGAGAAAAAGGGCGCCGGCTCGTTCTTCTTTAGCATCACTCCCCAACAGATCGAGATTGCCGGGGGCGTTTACCATCCAGTGCCCGAAGCG
>JBBSHP010000994.1:0-2388 GCA_038232555.1 Bryobacterales bacterium | reverse complement strand
CAGGCAAGACGCTCTTTATCAAGCTACTGACGCTGAGCGACCCGCAGCCGGACGGCACGCGCACGATTCTGTTTGAGCTGAATGGCCAGCCGAGAGAGGTCAACGTACGTGACAACGCGTTAGCCACGAACGTGGAGACGCGTCAAAAGGCAGACCCGGCCAACCCGGGGCACGTCGGTGCTCCGATTCCAGGCGCGGTGACCAGCGTGACGGTCGAAGCAGGCCAGAAGGTCGCGAAAGGAGACCGGCTATTCATCATGGAAGCGATGAAAATGCAGTCGACCATCTACGCGCCATCCGACGGTAAGGCCGCACAGATACTGGTCGAGGTCGGAGACAAAGTCGACGCCAAAGATCTCTTGCTGGTGTTCGAATAGAACGGATTTAGTCCGCAGCTTGGGTAAGCGCTGCAAAGGAATTCGAGCGCTGGGTGCTCTGCCAATGGATAGCAGCCGCGGCGACTAAACCACTGGGTGGCGAGAACAGATAAACTGGTGCCCATGACATATGTACAACGGTCGTTTGTCGGGTTGGCGGGCATACTTCTATCGGTCGCGGCCCTGGCCCAACCTCTCCCTCGCGCCGGCCGGCCCGAAGAGGTCGGCATCTCGTCGGAGCGGTTAGAACGCATGCGAGGGAAGATGAGGGCCGACGTTGAAGCCAAACGTATTCCGGGTGCGGTGCTGCTGATTGCGCGCAATGGAAAAATCGCGAGCCTCGACAGCCTCGGATATCAGAACCGGTCCAAACAAAGTCCGATGAACGCCGATTCCATCTTCCGGGTGGCGTCCATGTCTAAGCCAATCACCTCCGTCGCGGCGATGATCCTGGCTGAAGAAGGCAAGCTCGATATTGGGGCTCCGGTCGCGCAATATCTGCCCGAATTCAAAGACGTCCAAGTGGGAATCGAGAAAGCCGCTCCAAAACGCGCCATGACTGTGCAGGATTTACTGCGTCACACCTCGGGCCTGACTTATGGGATTTTCGGCAACTCGCCCGTAGATGAACTATACAAGAAGAGCAATATGTTCGCGAGCAAATCGCTCGCGGCGATGATCGCCAAGATCGCGAGCCTGCCGCTACTGCACCAACCCGGTGAGGTCTGGGAGTACAGTGTTTCGAGCGACGTCCTCGGCCGCGTTGTTGAAGTGGCGAGCGGGATGGATTTGGATAAATTCGTAGCAGAACGAATCACGCGCCCGCTCAAAATGCCCGATACAGGTTTTTACCTGAATGCCTCTCAGGCCGAACGGCTCGCGCGACCAGACTCGGCCATGATGATGCCGCCAGCCGAAACCCGACCGTTAAACCGCCCATCTACTCGGGGGGCGGCGGCATGCTTTCAACAGCCGGCGATTATGCGCGATTCTGCCAGATGATGCTCAACGGCGGCGAACTCGAGGGCGCGCGCATTCTGTCGCCGAAGACGGTTGCTTTGATGACTTCCGACCAGCTTCCGCCTGCAACAGATCGCCATTCTCCAGTGGCGCTGTTTCTGGACGCCTTCGGCCCGACACCCGAGATGGGCACCAGTTTCGGACTGGGCTTTGCGGTCCGCACAGCCGCGGGGCGCAATCCAGTGCCTGGTTCCACCGGCGACTTCTCCTGGGCCGGCATCACCGGCACCTACTTCTGGGTAGATCCGAAGGAGAAATTGATCAC
This sequence comes from Bryobacterales bacterium, assembly GCA_038232555.1. GTDB lineage: Bacteria > Acidobacteriota > Terriglobia > Bryobacterales > Bryobacteraceae > JBBSHP01. The sequence goes on along the minus strand of JBBSHP010000994.1, from coordinate 726 downwards.
AGTGCTCATGATTCAAGTTCCGCAAGCCACAGATGTCCCGTACTGGCGGCAGACTCGCACCCTGGTGTATCAGGCGCTGGTCAACTAACTCCGGGGGTGCGCTGTCTTATCCAGTTTTGACCACAGCCCCATCCAGGAGCCATTTTCAGTTGACATGGTCTCTTCACAGCTTTTGATGAACGTATCGCGCTCCGCTTTATCCTGCTCGCTCTTGCCACTGGCCGCCCACTCGCCCGCGAGCAATTCCAGTCGCAGAGCTGTGGAATTATACATCGCGATTAACACCTGATACTGCTGGTTCTTCAGGTATGCCGTAAGGTCAGCCCCATCGAAGGGCGGCGCGGATACGCGGTACAGAATGATGCCAGACTTTAACGATTCGGCTGCCGAGCGCGATCGGGTCCAGTTGGTTGAGCGGTTATCGGCCTGCGCCCGACCGCTCAAAAAAGCAGCCACAGCAACCAGCGCCGCGCCCAGGCCACCTATCCCGGTGGACAGCCACGCAGGTCCCACATGGATCTGCTGCGCCACGGTGGCCAAGATCGCACCGGCAATCCCCAGGTACAGGCTCCAGCTTGTTAGTGCATCAACCTAAAAACGGCAGTTACCCAGTAGCATCAGCCAAGCGGCCTGTTGTTCCTAGGATCTTGCTTCCAAGGAAATAGCGGAACGCGGCGCTCAGAATCAGTTTCCAGCAGTGGTCTTTAGTCAACTGCTCCGCAGTGT
>JBBSHP010000993.1:0-2390 GCA_038232555.1 Bryobacterales bacterium | reverse complement strand
GGGCGAGCTTTTACGCGGCTTCCTTGCGGAACCCCCGCAGACCGCAATAGAAGTCACCACAGTTCCTGGCAGAAAAGAATAAGCGCCCGACAGCGGTCAGAAATGTGTTGCCGAAATAGCGATGGATCGGAGGCATCGCCCCTGGAGCAATTCCCCCCCGAAACCGATTTCCCATCACCAGGTCGTAACCCGCCCGCAACTTTTCCACGAATGGGAGGAGAGCTGAAAAATCGTAACTCTCATCGCAGTCTCCCATGATAACGTATTGGCCCCTGGCTTCTCTAATTCCAGCCGCCAAAGCGGCGCCATAGCCGCGCACGGGCACATTGACAACTCGCGCCTTCAAGGCAGTCGCCAACTCCACCGAACCATCGCTGCTGCCGTTATCCGCCACCAGCACCTCGCCCGAGATCCCATGTTGCTCGAGGAAGAGCTGCGCCTTCTTGATGCAAGCCGGCAGGGTTCGCGCTTCGTTCAGGCACGGCATCAGGATTGAAAGCTCGATTGCCACTGGGGGATCATCCGGATTTGTTCCGGCAATAGCAATACCGGATTCGTCGTCTCTTAAAGGGCCGTGGCAGCCTCGCTCCATGGGGTGGCCGGATCTAATCCCGAAAGACTACAGACTTATTGCCGTGAATGAGAACCCGGTCTGCCAGGTGCCAGCGTACACTTCGCGCCAGTGCCAGTCTTTCGCAGTCCCGCCCAACACGCACAAGATCTTCCGGCGTATGAAAATGATCTACTCGGATGACCTCCTGGTCGATGATGGGGCCTGCATCCAGATCCTCCGTGGCGTAATGACATGTAGCGCCAATAAGCTTTACCCCCCGTTCATATGCTTTCTGATACGGGTTCGCGCCAGGGAAGGAAGGCAGAAAAGAGTGATGAATGTTGATGATCTTGCCTCTGAACTCGACGCATACCTCCAAGGGAAGAATTTGCATAAAGCGAGCAAGGATCACCAAGTCAGGCCCTATCCTGCGCAGTAGCGCTTCCATCCGACTGAATGCCTTTTCCTTATCAACCGGTCGCACTGGAATGTGACGGAACTCGATTCCTTCGCGCTCGACCATCTCACGACATTCTTCATGGTTTGAAATAACGCAGGCGAGCTCGAATTTGAGTTCGCCCGAACGCCAGCGCCAGAGCAGGTCGGCCAGGCAGTGCCCAAGCTTGCTCACCATTATGACGACCTTCAATCGGTTCTCCGCCGGGCGCATCGTCCAATCGGCGCGGATTTCCCTGCCGACCGGCGCGAAACCCTGGCAGAGCGCGTCCAATTTCGCAGAGAGGGTTTCTGTCTCGATTGCCATCCTCACGAAAAACCACTTTGTTTGGAGATCTGAAAATTGATGAACTTCCAGCAAGTTCCCGCCGCGTTCGGCCATCCAGCCGGCCAATCGCGCCAGCAGACCGACGCGATCGGGACAGGAAAGCCTCAGAATCGTGGTGCTCACAGACGAGTCCTACAGCATCTCGCCTGCCAGATCCGATTTGCACACTTTGATTCCTGCCAGAGCAGGTTTGGAAATGATCAAACTCGCCGCCGGCTCGATCTTCGGCTGGCATTGGGTCAAGGAACAAACCGGGCATTTCCATTGCTTCCTCGCGGAACCCGCGCAAGCCGCAATAGAAATCGCCACAGTTTCTGGCAGCAAAAAACGGACGACCGACGGCAGTTAAGAACGGATTACCAAATAACGGGGCATCGGCGGCATGGCACCAGCCGCGATGCCGCCACGGAACCGGTTGCCCATGACGAGGTCGTAACCTTGCCGAAGTTTCTCGACGAACGGCATGAGCGCAGAGAAATCGTAGCTTTCATCCGAGTCGCGAGCGTGCGGATGCATAGCTTATGCGAGCGGGACAATCATGCTTCCGGCGGCCACTCCACTCAGATTTGCATGTGCTATCGAGAAGTATTCGTAATTTGCGGCGCGCTAGCTGGTTGCTTTGTCGGGGTCAGGCGCTCTGAAGATCGGTTCGCCTCCCCGCGCCGCAACCACCAAAGAAGCAGGAATAGTGGGATCAGCGACAGGGCGAAGAAAAATGGGCCGCCCTTCCGGTGAATCACGCTGTGGATCATCTGCGGACCGTAGTTCACACAGAGCAAACCAATGACAACGATGCGGATCCCATTGCGGAGAATCCCAAGTGGGATCACGAAAGCGACCAGCACCAGCCGCCGCCACGGACTGTGCAAAAACAAGTAGGCCGCCACCAGGCTGGTAATAAAAAGCACCAGGCTCGATCGAATGCCGCTGCACTCCTGCGCCACTTCGATGATCATTCCGGGCAAGGCAAACATCATGTTGTCACGGAGAATCGGAGTGCCAGAAAGGTGGAAAAAGAGATCCGCTGCATCGGCCGAAGCGACTTGGGACGCT
>JBBSHP010000992.1:0-2393 GCA_038232555.1 Bryobacterales bacterium | reverse complement strand
CGTTCTTCACGTAGTCGAGCAGGCGCGCGTTCGAAGTCCGCAAATCTTCGCGGACCGCGTAGGTGCGGACACCCAGCAGGATCGCGTCATATTTGCTCAGATCGCCGCTTGCGAGATCCGCCGCGCCGAGGAACGAAACTTTGATGCCGAGGTGTTCGAGCGACGACGGTACATCGTCCCCACTGCCCATCACATAGCCGATCTTCAATCCTGGCGCGACTTTGACGTCCACTCCACTCAGGGCATATGTGGCGGGCTTGTAGAGAAAGTACGGCCGCAGTCCCGGATAACCGATGGTGGTGTAGCCCTCGCGATAGCTCTTGCCAGCATACTCGGCAACGGCCGTGATCTTATATTGCTGTTCGGATAGATTGCCCGGCGTTACGGTGAACTGCAGATTTTGATCTTCCCCGTCCTGCATCGTCGAGAAGTTCACGGAAGCGGGATCGGCGCGCCATCCAGACGGTAAATCGAGCCGCACCGTTCCTTGGGCCGGTCCCTTTACGTTGCTACGGACAACGGCTGCGACGGGAAAAGACTTGGAGCCAAGCGGCACGATTCCCGCGCGCGGCGATATCGCGATGGAGATAGCCGGAGCAATGGCGAGCGGTTCCTGTACGGGTCCAAAGCCCGTAATGCGCTTGGTGGTTTGCACCACTTGTCCGACGGTGAGCGGAACGCCGTTATACGTCAACTCGGCCCAGGCGGCCAGCGGGTACGGCGCCAGCGGCATGTTGAGATAACGGTCATCGTTGATGTCGTAGAAAGGCTGCTCAATATTGGGACGCGAGAAATAGGGCTTGGTAAACTTGGCATCTCCCGACAGCGTCGCGCGAAATTTCAGCTCGATCGGCTTTTGCGATTCCAGAGTGGACCCGGCTGGGGCAGCGTCGGTGATGGTCCAATCCTTCGGCTCGGAGGACCGCAGCGACACCTTCGAAAGGGTCACCAGCGCCGGCGTCTGGCTGACCACGCGGACCTTTACGCCGAAGCTTTGGCCTGGGATGGCCATCCGAAACGTGTCCGGCTCACCCATGAACATCGCGAACATCGGATCTACTTCCTTGTCGGGTGCGACCGTGGCCCGGATCGAAATGCCCAGCGCTTCGATCAGCGCATCGTTGAACTGCGTCTGCTTCACCGCCAGTTCGTGCTGGACGTTGTATTTTGCGTCCTCCGGCAGCTTACTGCTTTTGACCTCTTCGATCAGCGCGGTAGTGCGCTTCAATCCATTGGCGAGCAACGGAGCGATCTGTTCGGGATGCGCGGCGGAGAAGGCCGCCATGGCCTGCTCCACTGACGAGTTAATCTGCTCCAGCGCGCCGCTCAGAAAGCCTGCATCCGCCTTCTCTGCCAGGCTCGCGATGCCGCCTAGACCAACATCAACTCCGTCGAACAGAGACTTTTCCTGATCCTGCGTATCGACTCGCGATTCGTAACGGTGGTACGGGCTCATCACCTGACCGGCGGCTGGAACGCCCGTTCCGCCGTTCTGGGATTTCTGCTGCCCCAACCCTTCGCGCGAGACCTGGACGTAGCTCAAGCCTAGTGTCGGATCGTAATTACCTTCCGGAATCTGAACGTTGGCACTCACGCCGCCACCGCCGCCCCGTCGGGAAAAGGGGACACGCGCATAATACTTCAACGGAGTCCAGGGATGCAGCCCCGCCCGGATCTGCTCCGGGAACACATTGGGATCCCCGGCCAGGCGGTACACTTCCTTCGCCATCAATCCGGCCGTCTGGTGATTTCCGTGGCCATCGGAAGGACCGCCCACAAACACCGACGTAACCACCAGGGGCCGGACCATGCGGATTACGCGCACCACATCGTAGAGCACGCGGTCGCGAGTCCATCTGGAAAGAGCTTCGTCGAGAGTCTTCGAGAAACCATAATCGATCACGCGTGTCCAATACTGATCCACGCCGTAGTGACGGCCGGCGGCCAATAGTTCTTCGGTGCGAACCAACCCGAGTGCGTCGAAGTAATCGTTCGACATGACGTTCGCCCCACCCTCGCCGCGATTCAGCGTGAGCAGAGCCACGCGAGCCCCCACCCCGCGCGATTCATAGGTCAGCATGCCGCCGTCTTCATCGTCGGGATGGGCTGTGATCATGATCAGGCTGGCCCGGGTATGCAGCTTTTTCAAGCTCTGCCACACGGCGGCGGAACCGCTGTTTACGGGCAGATCTAAGGCAACCTGGGACGGGACGATGGCGGATTGGTACGGCGACTGAGCGAACAAAACCGCACCCGCAGCCAAGCCGCAGGCTGCGTAGATCAAGGCTTTGCAGTTCATATTAGAAATACAGTTTAAGCGCGAACTGAATCTCACGGGGGTCCGTCACCGTGTTGAACGTCTTTCCGAAAGAACCAATGGCCGACGGCGAGAT
>JBBSHP010000991.1:0-2394 GCA_038232555.1 Bryobacterales bacterium | reverse complement strand
GCTCCGCAGGCATGGCCTGGGCATCGCCTCGTTGTTTCTCCTGCTGACCTGGATCGTGCTTTACATCCCCGCCAATCCCGGGACTCACTCCGGAGGGTTCTTCGGGAATGCCATCGCAGATTGGGCCGGCACTGTCATGGCCGTGTTTGGCACCAAGTATCTATACGAAATCGGCTCCAGGGAAAGTAAGAAGCCGCACGGCCATCCACACCAGCGCTGGCTGCGCTTTCTTTACGAACACTCACTCACGCTATTTCTAATCATCACAGGTCTGGGATGGCTGGCGCTCTATTTGCACATGGATTCCAACTCAAAGTGGGGGCAAGTGGTCGGCAATCTCCTGTCTGAATGGACCCAGGTGCTGGGGCTGGTTATCCTGACCAAACGTCTGATCGAGCAAGGGTCAAAAGAGTAGTTCAGGAACCGGGGCGAACTTTACTGAAGATCCGGTCATGAATCCAGTGTGCATCCCACCATTCCACGGGATTGACCTGTACACCGTCCACCTGCATGCTGTAATGCAAATGATCGCCGCCCGCGAGTCCGGTGGACCCGCTCAGCCCGAGAGTTTGGCCCTGCTTGATCGCGTCTCCCGGCTTTACCTGAATCTCACTTAAGTGGCCATAAATCGATTGCAGTCCATAGCCGTGGTCCACCACCACGCAGTTCCCATAGATGCCGAGCTTCTGCGCAAACACTACAGTTCCGTCGTTGGCTGCCGCTATCGGAGCGTTCTTGATTCGAGAAAGATCGAACCCGAGATGGACCTGCTGATCCACTTTCTTGCCCTTGTAAATGTAGCTGCGCACATCGGCAAACTGGGAGTCAACCTTCGACCCCGCCAGTTGCAGAAAGGGTCGCGACCATAGAAATTTCTCTGCGGTCTTCATACGCAGATCGGCCAGAGTTTTGTTGTTTTGTTTGCGCATATCACCGTTGATTGTGAGAAATCGCGAGATCAAGTCGCCCGAGCCGCCCGGCTCGATTTGATTGACCACTCTTTCGAGGAACACATCGTCGATCACAAGATCGCGTTTTCGAAAACTCTTGGGGAACACTCTGAACCAGAACCCCTTGGTGACCTGGTCCGCTGGATTGGATGCGAACACCATTGGCGCAGTGTTGGGGGGCGTGTCCCAAGGAAAAGCGAATAATGCAAAGCGCTCCTGCTTGCCTGGTTGAGCGAAGCTTCGGAAGGAATACCCTCCCACCTTCACTCCCGAAGCTATCGCGTACCCGCCCACCGAAAATGTGACCAGTTCGGAGCCACCCTGGTTGATGTAGTGCTGGGCGGAATCCACCGAGAGAGCCGGCGGGATGGTGACAATCGTAACCTCTCGGACTGCAGTTGCCGTGGAGCCGCGCAGATCGTTGGAAGTGGCCGTAACCACCAGGCGCGCCTTCCCATCCTTCAGCGCCGGTGCGACCTTACTTCCGGCCGTGAAGGCAATGTTGGTGGCTGCTTGTCTCTTGGTCCAGAACGAAAGCCGCCTCGGTACATTCGAAGATTCCGATACAGGGAACTTTTGTTGCCCTTGTTCCAGAACGGCTGAAAAATGGCGAATGCCATGTCTATCGGTGACTTGAACATTGACCGGCGTGGCGGCGCCAATCACGGAGAGCGCCGGATCCACTTCAATGGACGGTGTTGTAGAAAGGATCAAAAGCACCAGGATTGGGACGGAAGCGGCCAGCATCGCCGCGAGTAGGATGTAAAGCTTCACTCGACTCAAAGCATGCTCAGGCTACCATAGGAGTGGGACTATGAGCCTTTTCAAAAACGATGACGACGTGTGCGCCCATCCGGGCTGCACCTGTGAGCCTTTCGAAGGCAGTAGGTATTGCAGTGCCTATTGCGAAGATAGCGGGGAGTACATCGTAGAAACGGCCTGCGCTTGCGGACATGACGGCTGTGGCCCTATTGCGCTCCGTCCGGATGAAGGCGAGCTGCTGCCCCAACCAGCCTAAGTAAGACAGGCTTCAGCCTCGCCGTTGCCGAGCTCTTCGAAAAATGAAGTATGATTAAAACTTAATTCAATCTGTTCCCATCTGTATGTCCAGCCAAAGCACTGGTGCGTCGTCATTACCCAAATTGGGACTGCTGCCTAGCCTCGGTCTCTCCAGGTTACGCGAGCGAAATGGTGTGTCGTTGGAGCAAATCGCCGACCAGACCAAGATCAGCATCGGCTTCCTGCGCGCGATCGAGGCGGAAGACTTCGACAAGCTGCCAGGAGGCCTCTTCGCTACCAGTTACATACGTCAGTATGCCGCGTCGGCGGGTATCGACGAGAGCGAGCTACTGTCTCAGTACAGCCTGAGAACCGGTCCTCCAAAGGATGCGCCGATACCCCGCAAGCAACCCGGTTCGGAGACCCGGACTTGGCTCGGCCGTTG
>JBBSHP010000990.1:0-2394 GCA_038232555.1 Bryobacterales bacterium | reverse complement strand
GGATCCTCGCCGCTGTACACGTTTCTGAAAGCAGTGCCGAACGCTACCGGCAAACTGCGGCGCTATCAGCAATGGAATATCGATGAGCAGAGCGTGGTCAGCTTTGCCGCCATGACGTTTCACGAGAGTGCTTGAAATCCCGCGCGCGATGATAAGCTGAGGTTTAGGGCGGCATGACACCTTTAATTCCGTTTTATCCCCTGTTCTTTCACCCTGGCGACCGGCTCTCACGGGACGAATTCCTGGAGCGCTGGGAACGCATGCCGGCGCTGAAGAAAGCGGAGTTAATCGACGGAGTTGTCTATATGCCCTCCCCGGTTTCATTGACGCATAGTGGATACGATGGACTTTCTCATCTTGTCCTTAGCTCATTTGCGGCGAGAACGCCAGGTAGCGGTTTTTTCCCAAATGCCACGTGGCTCATGCTGGAGAGTGCTCCTCAACCGGATTCGTGTCTATGTTGGCTCCCGCCCTCCGGCACGCTCAAGACTATTAGGGATCTCGCGACAGGAGTCCCCGATCTGATCGTGGAGGTCTCCTTGTCCACTCGATCGTACGACTTGGGTCCGAAACTGGCTCTCTATCAGAAAGCTGGGGTGCCGGAATATGTGGCCCTGCTGGTTGAAGAAGAACGCATTGAATGGCGCGTCCTAGAACAGGGAAGTTATGGCCTGATGCAGCCGGATACGGATGGCATATTCCGGTCCAGAGCGTTCCCTGGACTATGGATCGAGTCAGCGGCGTTCTGGCGCAAAGATCAAGCCCGGCTACTGGCCGTCCTGGAACAAGGCCTAGAGCAGATAGATATCTGTGACCTTGCTGCTGACCTGCGATTAGTCCGGGGCGAAAACAGTTGGCCGTCGAGCTCTCGAATTTGGCTTACGGTTTACAGAAGTGCCATATCCCGAAATTCAAATCGGAAGCTGAAGCCGTTTGTTTTCTTATATTAAATCCTGTATTCTCAGGGGCAGGCGCACCTAAGTAGCTTGGCAATCCAAGTGCTTACACCGGGCGGGGTGGAGTCTCGCGGGGCGTAGCTCTGCCGAATCGACTGTTCAGGCATCACTTTGAAGGACGTAAAGGGCCAATTCGTCAGCGCGCTGCTGTTCATACTGACAGTTGCGGCCGTGAGCTGCGCGATTGTCAATTTCCGTCAACAAAGCCTGTTTCACCTTCCGGATGATGGAGTTACCTGGGTAGATCGGGATGGAAAGGTGGTTGCGCTCTACGTTCAGCGGGGTGCCGGAGTGGAAAATGCTGGTATTCACGCAGGAGATGTTCTGGTCCGCATTCAGGGTCTGCCGATCCAGAAATCGACGCAAGTGCCCGAGGCGTTGAGCCGGTTTCCGATCTGGAGCAAGGTCAACTATCTCTATCGCCGCCATGGTCAGGACGTCCAGGCACCGGTGATTATCGGCGAAAGTGTGCCGGACTCCACGATTTATTACCAATACGCGGTCGGGTTCCTCTATCTTCTAATTGGCCTATTTGTTTATTACCGCCGGGTAAATGCGCCGCGAGCGGTTCATTTCTACGTACTGTGCCTCTCGTCGTTCATCCTGTGCTGTTTTCACTACACCGCTAAGCTCAACCCCTTTGACATGGTGATCTACTGGGGTAACGTGGTCGCCGGCCTGCTCGCTCCGACGCTCTTCCTGCACTTTTGCCTGGTTTTTCCGGACCGCCCGAAATGGTTCGCCCGGCGCGGTCAGATTTCACTGGTTTACCTCCCCGCTCTTCTGCTCTTCGTAATTTTCAGTTTGGTGGCCGCGGGCGTATTGCGTGTAGCGGCGCCACTTATTGAAGTGCGGTGGTTCCTGGATCGCGCCGCGCTGTTCTATTTGATGGTCGCTTACCTCTTCGGCGCGGCCGCGCTGATTAGCCAAAGCCGGGACGCGGAAGACCCGCTGGTCCGCCGGCAGCTTAAGTACTTGCGCTATGGAGCGCTGCTCGGCATTCTTCCGTTTGCCGCGCTCTATGGCATTCCGTACCTGTTTGGCGCGTTGCCGGGGCATTATCAAAAACTGGCAGTGCTCTCGTTGGTAATGATTCCCATCACGTGGGCCTATGCAATCCTACGCTACCGTCTGATGGATGTCGACATCATCTTCCAACAAGGCTATGTCTATACACTCGCGACCCTTGTGGTCCTGGGCATCTTCTATGGACTGATCTTCTCCTTTACACGTCCCGAGGATCTGAACCCGGTGGCGATTGTCGGACTCATTCTTTTTGCGACCTTTGTTTTCCAACCCATTCGGGATTGGTTGCAGGAACAGCTCGACCGGTATTTCTTTTATAAAGACCAGTACGAGCACCGGCAGACCCTGGTTGCCTTTGCGCGGGAACTGGGTTCGGAAACCAATCTGGACCATATGTTGCGGTCCCTGGGGC